>NZ_JBMIRS010000178.1:0-1445 GCF_049198005.1 Paracidovorax sp. MALMAid1276
CAAGCTCAGCCCGAACGGATAGGGTGGCGCGCAAGCCTCATCACTCCCCGCGCACACAGACAGCCTGACCAGCCTACTGCGCCGCCAGATCCATCAACCAATATTGATAGCTAAAAACCCATACCAGATAAGCGCTGAAGCCAAAAAATGCCTTCAAACTAACCCCGCCGAATCTCCGCCAGGCACGCCCGCATCACCTGCGGATCAAAAGCCATCTCCACATGCGCGACGCCGTCCACGAACCGGTTGTCCGCACCGGGCAAGGCCGCCGTGCTTGCGGGGAACACGATGTTGTCGCAGTTGGAATACCAGCAGGTGAACAGCGCCGCCCGGCCCGCAGGTTCTGCGCGCTGCAGGGCCACCACCCAGTCGCCGGCCAGGCTCATTTGCCGCCCGTTGACGGCCCGGCTGAAGCGCCCGAGCCAGGTGCCGCCGTGCGGCGTGCCCAGCGTCAGGATGCGGTGCACCCTTGCGTCGGCCTGGTGCGCGCGCAGCCAGGCGCGGGCGGCCAGGCCGCCCATGCTGTGGCACACCAGCACCGGGGGTTGGCCGGTGGCTGCCGTCACCTGCTGCACGGCCTTTTCGATGATGTCGGCATAGGTATCAATGGAGCCCATCACCGGCTCCAGGTTGACCGCCACATGCGCGTGCCCGGCGGCACGCAGCGGGGCGTGCCAGGGCAGCCACAGGCCGCGGTTGCACATGAAGCCATGCACCAGCACCACGCCGCGCTCACCCGTGGGCTCAGGGGGCAGCCAGTCGGGCACGGCCTGGTGGCGAAACGGCTGGCGCCAGCAGAACACGGCCAGCGCCACCCACACCTCGGCCCACCAGGCCGCCACCACCTGGCCCCAGCGCGCCCGGGGGGCGGGGTCCTTGCGGTTGGCCGCGTGCATGAGGCCAAACTCCACCGCCATCACGCACCAGAAGACGCACAGCGGCACCAGCGCACCCAGCACGGCCGCCACGGGAGACTGCGGCCATTGCCACGCCAGCCAGGCGGCCATGGCCAGCAGGACGAAGATCAGGATTGCCTTTTGCCAGCGCGCGATCATGGTGAGGTAAGGTCTGCAGATACTGATGTTGTCAAAATCAACGGCGAAACGGGCAGCGGCCCTCCGCCCATCGCATTGTGCAACCGGTCTTCCGCCCAGGAGTCTGCGCGGTAGAAGGCATCGAAGCGAAACGCGCGAGACCGGTTTATCGTGCGTGCAGCCGATGCTCCTTCTGCCGCGCAGACTCCTAGGGATGTCCTGCATAACCCTCGCGAGTCGGTGGTAGTGCGGATCGGGATGGGTCGCAAGGCGTCTTTTTGCAGCCAATAGCGCGGCTATTGGCAAGAAAAGCAACGCAGCGGACCGCCCGAGGCGCGCTATCACCGACCGCAGGGAGTTATGCAGGCCATCCATCGGCACGCAGCAGCGCCGCAAACGCATCGGCCGGTA
>NZ_JBMIRS010000019.1:0-28299 GCF_049198005.1 Paracidovorax sp. MALMAid1276
CTGGGGGTCGCCTTCTCTTTGGTGACTTTCTCTTGGCGAAGCAAGAGAAAGTTACCGCGCCGCCGGGCGCGCACCCCGGCTCCCGCCCGCGAACGAAGCATGCGGGATGGCTTCGAGACCGAGGGTCAATGCCCAGGCTTCGACAGGCTCAGCCCGAACGGTCTTGGGGAGATCGTGTACTGGCTTCGACAGGCTCAGCCCGAACGGTCTTAGGGGCATCGAGCACTGGCTTCGACGAGCTCAGCCCGATCAGGTGTGGGAAGGCGCCCTGACTTGACCAGCTCAACCGCATCAAGATCGGCGACGCAGTGGCCTCGCAGCCATTACGGCGAACTCGGCCAAACGTTTCTCTTACGCCTCGATTGCTACAAATATAATAGCTACAAACGCTTTACCATCAAGCGCAAAACACCAAAAACACCAAAACCTCAGGCGCCGCAAAGCCCCCCTCAATACTTCAGCCTCGCGTAGTACGTCTTCTGCGCTGCCTCACGCGCCTGGCGCAGGGTGCGGATGCCCTGCTCCTGCAGCAGGGGAATCAGCCGCAGCCAGATCTCGGCCGTGACCAGCGCATCGCCCAGCGCGGTGTGGCGCCCCAGCACGGGGATGTGAAAGCGCTCGGCAATGGCCTCCAGGCGGTGCGACTCTTGGTGCGGGTGCACCACCGCAGACAGCAGCAGCGTGTCCAGCACCGGCTGGTGGAAGGCGATGCCGGTGGCCTGCTCCTGCAGTTGCAGAAAGCGCATGTCGAACGCCGCGTTGTGGGCCACCAGCACCGTGTCTTGCGCGAAGGCATGGAAGGCCGGCAGCACCTCGCCGATGCGGGGCTTGCCGGCCACCAGGTCTGGCGTGATGCCGTGGATGGGGATGGACGCAGCGGGAATGGGGCGGCCGGGGTCGACCAGTTGCTCAAAGCACTCGGCCCGCAGCAGTTTGCCGTTGACGATGCGTGCAGCGCCCAGCTGGATGATGGCGTCGCCGCCGGCGGGGTTCAGGCCCGTGGTCTCGGTGTCGAACACGGTGTAGGCCAGCTCTGCCAGCGGGCAATCGTCCAGCGCGCGGTCCTGCTCGCCCACGTGGAACAGGTCGAAGTCGTAGAACTCGGGCCGCCCGGCGGCGGCACCAGCAACAGGCGCTGGCGCAGCCGGGGCCAGGGCGGGCGCCGCGCTGGCCAGCGGCAGCAGAAAGCGGAAAAACGCCTGGTGGCGCGCGCGGTCACGCTCGAACCACATCTCTCCGCCATGGCGGTCCACCACGTCGCGCACCGTGAGTGGCGTGCGCCCCGCGCCGAAGCGCATGGCGTCCATCTCCCAGCTCATCACGGTTTCGTTGCTCATGGCATGGCCGCTCCACACCAGGTCGAGCTGGGCGTGGGTGCCCGCGCGCACCAGGCGCAGCTGCACGAAGCGCACTTCAAATTCGTCCACCAGCCGGTGGGCCAGATAGGTCAGCGCCTGCAGCAGGGTGTAGCTGTCCACCCGCAGCCAGACGCTGTCGTCCACGTCGTCCAGCGTCACCGGGCGGCCGCACACGGCGGCCATCTGCTGCTGTGCGGCATGGGCAAGGTCCGCGCCCCGCATTTCCTCCAGCGGCCAGCGGGTCTTGGCATGCTGCGTGGCGCGCTGCGCCAGGTCGTTGACGCGCCGCCCCATGGCGCCCACTTCGTCGCGCACCACGCCCAGAAAGCGCTCGCGCATGGCGGGCTCCAGGTCGGCAAAGCCCAGCATGTCCACCGCGGCCTGGATGTTGGCCAGCGAGGCGCGGCTGCCCTCGGTCAGCCCGTGCAGCAGCTCATCGCGCTCGGACTCTTCCAGCACACGCTGCGTCACGTCCTCCAGCATCAGCACGAAGCCGCTCACGCGCGTACCGCCGCTGGCCTGGGCGTCGGCGGTGCGCACGGGCGCGACCTGAACGCGCAGCAGCTGCCCGCCCTCGGCCGTGGTCACAAACTGGGCGCTGGGACTGGCGTCTCCCCGGGCCACGCTGTCGTCAACGCGCTGCAACGCATGCGCCAGCACCTGCCGGTCGAACACGGCCGCGACCGAGCGGCCGATGCCCAGCAGCTCGGCCCCGCCGGCCGCCTCGGTGGCAGCGCCCTGCGACAAGGCCCGGAACTGCTGGCGCGCGCGCTGGTTGTACAGCAGGATGCGGCCTTCGCGGTTGCACACCACCACGCTCTGGTGCAGCTCGGCCATCAGTGCGGCCAGCAGGTCCTTTTCCTGCTGCACGCTGCGGCTGGCCTCGGCCACCTGGGCGGCCATGTCGGCGCGCAGGCCGTCCCGCTGGGCAGCGAGCTCGTTCACCGCCTGGGCCAGGGCCTGCATCTCGGCCGTGCCGCGCGGCGTGAGCGGCTGCGGCCCTTCGGCGCTGAGCACCACCCGGGTTTCCTCCAGCAGCCGCGCGGGCGCGCCCACGTAGCGGCGGTACAGCACCTGCATCACACCGCCCACCGCCGCCAGCCCCGCCAGCCAGCCCATGGCCACCAGCGCCAGGCGCGGCGCCAGCACCTCGCGCACGGCAGCGCGCTCGGCTTCGCCCAGCGTGGACCACACCACGGCGCCCACCAGCAGCAGCCACACTGCGGCCATGGCACCCGCCAGGGCCACGGCCAGCACCAGGCGGCGGTCGATGCGGGGCCTCATGGGGACGGCGGCTGGTGCGCCAGGAGTTCGGCCACCTTCTGCACCAGTTCGCGGGTGGAGAACGGCTTGGTCATATACGCATTGGCGCCCAGGGCCATGCCCTTGGCAACGTCCGTCTCGCGGCCCTTGGCCGTGAGCATCAGGATGCGCGTGGCTTGCAGGGCCGGTTCGGCGCGCACGGCCTGGCACACCTCGAAGCCGGACTTGTGCGGCATCATCACATCCAGCAGCACCAGGTCGGGCTTGTCGTGCGCGATGGCCTGCAGCGCCTCGGTGCCGTCGCGGGCCACCACCACGGCGTAGCCTTCGCGCTGCAGCAGGTACTCCAGCGAAATCACGATGTTGGGTTCGTCGTCGGCGATGAGGATCTTGGCGGTCATGGTGGTGAGGGTTCGTTTGGCACAGGTGCCAGGGTAGCGGGCGCCGGCGGGGCCGACGCAGGAGTGACAGGCGCAGTTGGGGCCGGCGCAGTTGGGGCAGGCCGCAGCGGCAGCCAGAAGCGGAAGCAGGCGCCCTGCCCCGCAGGCTCACCGTCGGCTGCAGCGGGCGCGTCCAGCCACAGGCGGCCGCCAAAGTGCTCGATGATCTGCCGGCTGATGGGCAGGCCCAGGCCCGTGCCCGGCGGGCGCCGCGTGGCGTCGCCGCCCTGGTGAAAGCGGTCAAAGATCCACTGGGCCTGCGCGGGCTCCACGCCCGGGCCGTTGTCGCACACGCACACGGTGGCGCCGGGCACGCCGTCCTGCAACTGCGGCGCCAGTGCCACCTCCACCTGCCCGCCGGGCTGCGGAATGAACTTGGCCGCGTTGGACAGCAGGTTGAGCAGCACTTGCAGCAACCGGTCGGGGTCGGCCTGCACGTGCAGGGGCTCTTGCGGAAGGCGCAGGCGCACCTGGCCATCGCGCTCGCGGAAGACCTCGGCCGTGGTTTCGGCCGCGCGCTCGGCCAGCGCCCGCAGATCCACGTCCGCCACATGCCAGTCGGCATGGCCGGACTCGATCTTGGCCATGTCCAGCACCTGGTTCACCAGCCGTGTCAGGCGCTCGGTCTCGGCCACGATGATGCCAACGAACTTCTGGCGCTGCTCTGCGGGCAGTGCCGGGTCGTCCTGCAGCAGTTCGGCCAGCGCCCGGATGGAGGTCAGGGGCGTGCGCAGCTCGTGCGTGACCGACGACATGAAGTCGTCCTTGAGGCGGTCCAGGCTTTGCAGCTGGTGGTTGGCCTCGCGCAGCTCGGCGGTGGCCTGTTCCAGCGAACGGGACTTGTCCTCCAGCGCGCGCGAGTACGCGCGCACCTGCGATGTCTCGTCCAGGATGCGCAGCACATCGTCGGGCGTGAGGGTTTCTTCCTCGGCCACCGAGGCCACCAGCACGCGGGCCGAGGCGCTGCCTACCGCGCCCGCCAGCTGCGTTTCGACAAACTGCACCAGGCGGGCATCGGGCCGGATGGCGTCGCCCGGCCGAACGCCGTGCCGTTGCGCATAGTCGGCAAACAGCGATTCGGCCTTGGCGGCGCCCAGAAAGCGTTCGCACAGCTGCAGCAGGTCGGAGGTGCGCGCACGGCCGCGCCAGAACACCGGGCCGGACACGGCGGTGCGCTCGAACACGTCCACAAACAGCAGTGCCTGGCTCGCCTCGCGACCCGAAGGAGCGCGCCACAGCGACCAGCCCACATAGGCCACCACATTGGCCAGCAGGCTCCAGAACAGCGAATGGGTCAGCCCGTCGAAGCCCGTGAGCCCGAGCAACTGCTCGGGCCGCAGCCAGCCCACGCCGAAAGGGCCGTGCGCCAGAAACGCCTTGTCGAGCCAGCCGGACTTGGCGATCGACGGCAGCATCAGCGTGTAGGCCCACATGGCAAACCCCGCCAGCAGGCCCGCCAGCGCGCCCCGCCGCGTGCCGCCCTTCCAGTACATGCCACCTATCATCACCGGTGCAAACTGTGCCACCGCGGCAAAGCTGATGAGCCCGATGCTGACCAGCGCGTAGGCCTCGCCTGCAACGTGGAAATACACGTAGCCCAGCACCAGCACGCCAAGAATGGCGGTGCGCCGAATGCCCAGCAGCAGGCGCGACAGGTCCTGCCCCGCGCCCCCGCTGCGCAGCCCCCGCCAGCGCAGCAGCAGCGGCAGCACCAGCTCGTTGCTCACCATGGTGGAGATGGCAATGGTTTCCACGATCACCATGCCCGTCGCGGCCGACAGCCCGCCGAGGAAGACAAACAGCGCCAGCGCCTGCTGCCCCGCCGCGAGCGGCAGCGAGATCACGAAGTTCTCGGCATTGCCGGCCGCCCCGTCACCAAAGTACAGCAGCCCGCCCAGCGCAATGGGCAGCACCAGCAGGTTGATGAGCAACAGGTACAGCGGAAACACCCACACCGCGCGGCGCAGGTGCGACTCGCGCACGTTCTCCACCACCATCACCTGAAACTGCCGCGGCAGGAACACCACCGACAGCATGGACAGCAGCGTGAGCGCGAACCACTGCGCCCACGCAAACTCGCCGCCCTGCTCCAGCCGCACCAGCGGCTGCAGCGCGGGCACGGCCTGCGCCCGCGCAAACAGGTCTGCCGGTCCGTCGAACAGACTGAACACCACGAACAGGCCCACCGACAGGAACGCCACGAGCTTGACCACCGACTCGAACGCGATCGCCGCCACCATGCCTTCGTGCCGCTCGGTGGTGTCCAGGTGCCGTGCGCCGAACACCATGGTGAAGCCGGCCAGCGCCAGGGCCACATAGAACGCGCTGTCCTGGCTCCAGTGCACCGCGCCGCCCGGGCTGGCCTCTGCGATGAGCAGCGCATAGCCCGACGACACGGCCTTGAGCTGTAGCGCGATGTAAGGCACCAGGCCCACCACGGCGATCAGCGTGACCAGCCCCGCCAGCAGCGGGCTCTTGCCGTAGCGGCTGGCGATGAAGTCTGCGATGGATGTGATGCGGTAGGTCTGGGCGATGCGGATCATCTTGCGCACCACCAGCCAGCCCAGCACCATGGCGAGCGTGGGGCCCAGATAGATGGGCAAGAACCACACGCCGCCCGACGCCGCGCGGCCCACACTGCCAAAGTAGGTCCAGGCCGTGCAATACACCGCGAGCGACAGCGCATACACCCAGGGATTGGCGATGACGGAGCGGCCCTCGCGCCCGCGCCGGTCGGCCCAATAGGCCACGGCGAACAGCACCAGCAGATACCCCAGCGACGCAGCAATGACCAGTGCGGGCGACAGCATGGTTCAGGCCTGCTCTGGCGGGAGGGGGCGCGCGGGCGGAGGTGCGGGGGATGTGGAAGGAGGCGGCGCGGTCGATGCGGAAGACGCGGACAATGCGGGCTGCCGGGGCGCAGCAGCGGGCGGCTCGTCGTCACGCGGCGTGGGCCGGTCCACCAGCCAGGCCAGCGCAGCAATCAGCACGAGCCACAGCATGAACAAGGCGGCCGGGAACACCGGAATGCCGGCCAGGGTGGCATCACCGTCCCACAGGCCCAGCAGCGGAAAATTGAACAACACCCAGCCCCCGGCAAACAGCGCAACCAGGCGTTGGGAGCGGAGTTCCTTGTGCACGGTGGTCTCCTCGTTGAAGGGGTCCACGCCCGCCTGCTGTCCGTGAGGTGCGCCCGGCTCGTTCCCTGATCTTGCCTGCCGACGGCGAACCTCAGCCTGCCGAGCGCCGTCAGGCCTTTTCGGCCTTGGGCCGGGGCACGCTGGCGTGGGCCTGGCGCGAGAGCGCGAAACCGATGAAGAACTTGCACCAGATGGTGCTGCCTGCGATCGCCGTCCAGGTGTTGTAGTCCAGCTGGCCAAAGGCCACGCTCACGATCACCACCGCGGCCACGGTGCCTGCAATCAGGTTGATGATCATTTCAAACGGCGCATATTTTTCGGCGTTGGGCGGTGGCACACCCCGCTTGAGCGCCACTTCCGAAAAGTCGCGCTTCACCACAATGCGCCATGCGCGGCGGAACCAGAAAAACGCCATCGGGAACAGTGCCAGATAAAGAATCCACGTCAATGCGACGCTGACATCGAACACCATGCGAAGCTCCCACAGCGGATGGGCCCTGACCGCTGCCCAGCGGCACCGGTCACACCCATCCACAAAAAAATCTGAGATTAAAAAAGGGCCCCGCCAGCACCGCCGGCAGGGCCCTTGATTGTCACAGCGCCGGGGCGCCGGGACCCTTGTGGTTTACACCATGGCAGGGGCTTTACCCCCGCGCGGAACAACCAGGGCGGCCAGTGTCGTGACGGCGGCGTGACCGCCACACCACAGCGCTGGCTGCGGCCCCCCGCCCGCGCAGCGATGGCGCGAAAGGGGGGCTGCCTGGCAGATCAATGCGCGCCATCCACCATGCGCGAGCCGCGCGGGACGCGCACCGACTCCACCATGGCCTGGATGTGCTCTGGTGGTTCCTTGGTCACCTTGTCGACCAGGAAGGCCACGATGAAGTTGACCATGGCGCCGACCGCACCGAAGGCTTCCGGCGTGATGCCGAAGAAGCTGTTGGCGCCGCCGATCAGGCCCAGGTATTCCGTGCCCTTGATGAAGAACACACCCTTGTGCGCAAACACATAGAACAGTGTCACGAACAGGCCAGCCAGCATGCCGACCACGGCGCCTTCCTTGTTCATCTTCTTGCTGAAGATGCCCATCATGATGGCCGGGAACAGCGTACTCGCAGCGATACCGAAGGCCAGAGCCACCGTACCGGCCGCGAAGCCTGGCGGATTGAGGCCGAGATAGCCTGCCACAAGAATTGCCACTGCCATCGACACCTTGCCGGCCAGCAGTTCGTTCTTCTCGCTGATGCTGGGGTTGAAAACACCCTTGATCAGATCGTGCGAGACCGCAGACGAGATGGCCATCAGCAGGCCCGCCGCAGTGGACAGCGCCGCCGCCAGACCGCCCGCCGCCACCAGCGCAATCACCCAGTTGGGCAGCAGCGCGATCTCGGGGTTGGCCAGCACGATGATGTCGGCGTTCACGTCCAGCTCGTTGCCCTTCCAGCCAGCGGCGTTGGCCTTGTCCACCACCTTGGCGTCCTTGGTCTTGTCGTTGTAGTACTGGATGCGGCCGTCGCCATTCTTGTCGGTGAACTTCAGCAGGCCGGTCTTTTCCCAGCGCTTCATCCAGTCCGGACGGTCTTCGTACTTGATGCTGGCTTCGGCGCCGAAGGGGTCGGTGCCCTGCATCACCACGCCAGGCGTCACGGTGCGGATCAGGTTGGTCTTGGCCATGGCCGCCACGGCAGGTGCCGTGGTGTACAGGATGGCGATGAACACCAGGGCCCAGCCCGCAGAGCTCCGTGCGTCCTTCACCGTAGGCACGGTAAAGAAGCGCATGATCACGTGCGGCAGGCCGGCCGTGCCGATCATCAGCGACAGCGTGTACATGAACATGTTCAGCGTGCTGCCTGGCAACTGCGTGGTGTACTTGCCAAAGCCCAGTTCGGTCAGCACCTGGTCCAGCTTGGTGAGCAGCGACACATCCTGGCCGATCAGGCTGGAGCCCAGGCCCAGCTGTGGCAGCGGGTTGCCCGTGAGCTGCAGCGAGATGAACACGGCCGGCACGGTGTACGCCAGGATCAGCACGATGTATTGCGCCACCTGTGTGTAGGTGATGCCCTTCATGCCGCCGAACACGGCGTAGGCGAACACGATGGCCATGCCGACGTAGATGCCCACGTCGCTGGAAACGCCCAGGAAGCGCGAAAACGCAATGCCCACACCGGTCATCTGACCGATGATGTACGTGAGCGATGCGACCAGCAGACAGATCACCGCAACGGTGCTCGCATTCTTGGAGTAGAAGCGGTCACCGATGAACTGCGGCACGGTGAACTTGCCGAACTTGCGCAGGTAGGGTGCCAGCAGCATGGCCAGCAGCACATACCCGCCCGTCCAGCCCATCAGGAACAGACCGCCGCCGTAGCCCATGTTGGAGATCAGGCCGGCCATGGAGATGAACGACGCGGCGCTCATCCAGTCGGCCGCAGTGGCCATGCCGTTGGTGACGGGGTGCACGCTGCCGCCGGCCGCGTAGAACTCGCTGGTAGACCCTGCACGGGCCCAGATCGCGATGCCGATGTACAGCGCGAAGCTCAGGCCCACGAACAGGTAGATGGTGGTTTGAAGATCCATGGTGTCAGCCCTCAGTCTTCATGCACGTCGAACTGACGGTCAATGTCGCCCATCTTCTTGGCGTAATAAAAAATCAGCGCAATGAAGATGTAGATGGAGCCCTGCTGGGCAAACCAGAAGCCGAGCGGGTAACCACCCAGGCTGATCTTGTTGAACAGGTCTACGAACAGGATCCCCGCGCCAAACGACACCAAGAACCAGATGATCAGGATCTTGGTGAGTAGTCCGAGCGTGGCTTTCCAGTAGGCATGACTGCTTTTGTCTTCCTTCATGAAGTCCCCTCATGTTTGAGAACAGAAACTCAGCGAAGCAACTCCGCCGCCCCTGCACATTCCGCGGGCCTGCCACGGGATTGCGGTGCTGACTGTGGCGACGCTTCCTTACAGTGAACTGAAGAAAGCGGCCAAACTTACGCCGGATTGACGACCCAAGGGAAAACACCGATCCGCCTTGAAACCCACATGCAGCGCCTTCAGCACGCGGCAGCGCACCATAAAAAAAACGGCCTCACATCGCGGGGCGATGGAGGCCGAAGCCAGTCCGTTTCAGACCGGCAGGGAGGGAGGGGGTTGGTGCCAGCGGGAGTGCCTGGCGCGCTCTTCGGGGCGAGAGGCTCAGCAGCCCGAGGGACGGTTGGGGCGCATCGGAATCACCCCCGAGACGCGTACCGTGGCGCCGGAGCCATTGGTGGCAAACAGGGTTTTCCCGTTGAAGCGGATCTGATTGCTGTCGCGCACGACGGCCGTGTCGGTGGGCTCGTCGCTGGCATATTCTTGCCCGCCGAAGGTCACAAAGGCCTGGTGCAGCACGGTGGCATCGGGGCGATAGCGGATGTCGCCGAACGCGGTGGCGGACGAGCCCGCCTTGTTCGCCCCGTCGAACTTGAACGAGCACAGCTCGGGCACCGAGCCCACGGGGTTGCGCTTGTCCACGTCCGTCAGGTTCAGCGTGCCATTGCCATACACGCCATTGAGGTCCGCCGAGGTGGCATTGCTCACGGTGAGCACACCGGGCTCATTGCTGGGAGAGGGGTCGTCGTCATTGCCGCCGCCGCAGGCCACCAGCAGTGCAGAAGTGGCCGCGAGGACCGCGCAGGTCTTGAAGAGTGGTTTCATGGTGTTGGATGTCCGTAGTGGAGGAAAAGGGTTGGATGCAGTTGCGGGGAGTGGCGCTCCATGCGCTGATCCCTGGCCCGCATCGTAAAAATCCGCTCATCCTCTTCACGTGCTCCATGTTCCGCCATGGTCGTAGGACACCGCCCGCCAACGCTGTGCGCAGGGATGCTCGCGTACGGCCGGGGCCCCGGCCGCACGCAGCCCCTGGCCACAGAGGCGCCTCAGCGCGCCAGCACGCCCGCCAGTGATCGGCCCGTGTGCGTGCCCGCAGCCACCACGTCCTCGGGCGTGGCCGCCGCCACGATGCGCCCACCGGCGCTGCCGCCTTCGGGCCCCAGGTCGATGATCCAGTCGGCCTCGGCGATCACGTCCAGGTCGTGCTCGATCACGATCACGCTGTGCCCGCCGTCGACCAGGCGGTGCAGCACGCGGATGAGCTTGTCCACGTCGGCCATGTGCAGGCCCACCGTGGGCTCGTCGAGCACATAGAGCGTGTGCGGCGCCTTCTGGCCCCGCCGCCCCACCTCGTCGCGCACCTTGGTCAGCTCGGTCACCAGCTTGATGCGCTGCGCCTCGCCGCCGCTGAGCGTGGGCGAGGGCTGGCCCAGCGTGAGGTAGCCCAGGCCCACGTCCTTGAGCAGCTGCAGCGGGTGCGCAATGCTGGGCATGCTGGCGAAGAAGTCCACCGCCTCGTCCACCTCCATCTGCAGCACATCGCCAATGCTCTTGCCGCGCCAGGTCACGGCCAGCGTCTCGGGGTTGAAGCGCGCGCCGTGGCAGGTTTCGCACGGCACCTTCACATCGGGCAAAAAGCTCATCTCGATGGTGCGCACGCCCGCACCTTCACAGCTCGGGCAGCGGCCCTCGCCGGTGTTGAAAGAAAAGCGCCCGGCCGCGTAGCCGCGCGCCTTGGCCTCCAGCGTTTCGGCAAACAGCTTGCGGATGGTGTCCCAGAAGCCGATGTAGGTGGCGGGGCAGCTGCGCGGCGTCTTGCCGATGGGTGTCTGGTCCACTTCGAGCACGCGGTCGATGCTTTCAAAGCCCGACAGCCCGGTACAGCCCACCAGGGGTGGCGCCTTGCCTGCGTCCATCGCGTCGCGCCCCACTTTCGTGCTGCGCTGCTGCACCCAGGCCTGCACGTTGTGCAGCAGCACGTCGCGCGCCAGGGTGGACTTGCCCGATCCGCTCACCCCCGTGACGGCCACCAGGCGGTGCAGCGGCACCGTGGCCGTCACGTTCTGCAGGTTGTGAAGCTGCGCGCCATGCACGGTGAGCCAGCGCATGGCAGCGCGCTCCTTGGCCTCGGTCAGGGCATCGGCCGCCAGCGCAGCGGCCTGCGCGGCGCGCTTCTTCACGGCCGCGCTTTGGCGGCCGGTGGGCGCTGCAGCTTCGGCCTGGGCGAAGGCGGCTGAGGCTTCGGCACTCACCTCGCCCGCCACCATGCTGCGGCGCGGCTGCAGCGGGTGCTTCATGGCGTGCAGCAGGTAGCGGCCGGTCTGCGAGTCTTCGGCGGCCGTGAGGTCGCTCACCGATCCCTGCGCCACCAGGCGGCCGCCGCGTTTGCCCGCGCTCGGGCCGATGTCGATGATGTGGTCGGCGCGGCGGATGGTGTCTTCGTCATGCTCCACCACCACCAGCGTGTTGCCCTTGTCGCCCAGCTTGTGCAGCGCGTTCAGCAAGATCTGGTTGTCGCGCGCATGCAGGCCGATAGTGGGCTCGTCGAGCACATAGCACACGCCCTGCAGGTTGCTGCCCAGCTGTGCCGCCAGGCGAATGCGCTGCGCCTCGCCGCCGCTGAGCGTGGGCGCACCCCGGTCCAGCGTGAGGTAGCCCAGGCCCACTTCTTCCAGAAATTCGAGGCGGCTCTGGATCTCGGGCACCAGGTCGCGGGCGATGTCGGCCTCGCGGGCCGTCATGCCACCCTGGGCGCGCAAGGTTTCGACCCAGCGGCGCACGTCCGTGACGGACAGCGCGGCGATGTCGGTGATGCCCACACCGGCAAACTTCACGGCGCGGGCCGTGGCGTTCAGCCGCGTGCCATGGCAGGTGGGGCAGGCGGTGTCCTGCAGATCTTCCACCTCGGGTTCGGCAAAGGTCTGCTCGCGGCCTTTTTCGCCGGCATCCTGCACCGAGTCATCAAACACCTTGCGCTGGTCCCGGGTGAGCTTCACGCCGGTGCCCACGCAGTCGGGGCACCAGCCATGTTTGCTGTTGTAGCTGAACAGGCGCGGGTCCAGCTCGGCATAACTGGTGGCGCACACGGGGCAGGCGCGCTTGGTGGAATACACCTGCAGCTGCCCGATGCCCGCCGTGGGTGCGCCGCTTTCCATCGCTGCCGCCAGCGCGCCGATGCTTGAGAGCACATGCACCACGCCCTTGCCATGCGTGAGCGCATCGGCCAGCGCGGTGCGCAGCGCGGGCTCGTTCTCAGGCGACACGTCGATGCTGGCCACGGGCAGCTCGATGGTGTGCTCCTTGAAGCGGTCGATGCGCGGGAAGCCCGTGGTGGGCAAGAAGTTGCCGTCCACCCGCAGGTGGGTGTAGCCGCGCGGGCGGGCCCAGTCGGCCAGCTCGGTATACACGCCCTTGCGGTTCATCACCAGCGGGGCGAGCAGGCCGATGTGCTGGCCCCGGAACTGCGTGAGCAGCTGGGCCGCGATGCTCTCGGGCGTCTGCGGCTGCACCGCCGCGCCATCGTGCACGCAGTGCTGGGTGCCCAGCTTGACGTACAAGAGGCGCAGAAAATGCCACACCTCGGTGGTCGTGCCCACGGTGGACTTGCGCCCGCCGCGCGACAGGCGCTGCTCGATGGCCACGGTGGGCGGAATGCCGTAGACCGCATCCACTTCGGGCCGGCCCGCGGGCTGCACGATGCTGCGCGCATAGGCGTTGAGCGATTCGAGGTAACGGCGCTGCCCCTCGTTGAACAGGATGTCGAACGCCAGCGTGGACTTGCCCGAGCCGCTGACACCCGTGACCACGTTGAACCGGCCGCGCGGAATGTCCACGCTCAGGTTCTTGAGGTTGTGCTCCTTGGCGTTGACGATTTCAATGGCATTTTTGGCCTCCAGCGCTTTCCCATCAGGCGCTGACAGCTCTCTTTTTCGTAGCAACGCAGCCTTTTCGTGCACCGAGTGTCCGCCCGCGCCCAGGGCCAGCTCGTAGTCGCGCAGGGCCTGGCCGGTGTGCGAAGTGGCGTGCTGGCGCACGTCTTCCGGCGTGCCCTCGGCCACCACCAGGCCGCCGCCGTCGCCGCCCTCGGGGCCCAGGTCGATGAGCCAGTCGCTCGCGCGGATCACGTCCAGGTTGTGCTCGATGACGATCAGCGAGTGCCCCGCATCGATGAGCTTGCGCAGCGCCCGCATCAGCTTGGCAATGTCGTCGAAGTGCAGGCCCGTGGTCGGTTCGTCGAACAAAAACAGCGTGCCCTTGCGCGCCACCGCCTGGCGCGACTTGGCCTGGCTGCGCGCGGCCTCGGCCAAAAAGCCCGCGAGCTTCAGGCGCTGCGCCTCGCCGCCGCTGAGCGTGGGCACGGGCTGGCCCAGCGCCACATATTCGAGCCCCACATCCACGATGGGCTGCAGCGCGCGGATCACGTCGCGGTCGTTGGCGAACAGTGCCGCCGCCTCGGCCACGGTCAGCGCCAGTACGTCGGCCACGTTCAGCGCCTTGCCACCGCGCTCGATGGTGATCTCCAGGATCTCGGGCCGGTAGCGCTTGCCGTCGCAGTCGGGGCAGCGCAGGTACACGTCCGACAGAAACTGCATCTCCACATGCTCGAAGCCCGAGCCGCCGCAGGTGGGGCAGCGCCCGTCGCCGCTGTTGAAACTGAACTTGGCGGCGGTGTAGCTGCGCTGCCTGGACAGCGGCGCCACCGCAAACAGCTCGCGGATGCTGTCCCAGGCGCCCACATAGCTCACGGGGTTGGAGCGCGCGGTCTTGCCGATGGGCGACTGGTCGACAAACACCACGTCCGACAGATGGTCCGCCCCCAGCATGCGCTCGTGCGCGCCCGGCGCATCGGTGGCCTTGCCGAAGTGGCGCAGCAGCGCGGGCGCCAGCACGTCCTGCACCAGGCTGGACTTGCCCGAGCCGCTTACCCCCGTCACGGTGACCAGGCGCTGCAGCGGGAACTCGACGTTCACGTCCTGCAGGTTGTGCTCGCGCGCGCCCTCCAGGATGAGCCGCGGCGTCGATTCCGTCACCATGCGCTTGAAGCCGAAGCCCACGTGCTTGCGGCCGCCCAGGTAGTTGCCGGTGAGGGTGTCAGCGCTGCGCAGGTCGGCCGTCGTACCGTCGAACACCACCTGCCCGCCCAGGCGGCCCGGCCCTGGTCCCATGTCGATCATGCGGTCGGCCGCGAGCATCACCGCCGGGTCATGCTCCACCACCACCAGCGTGTTGCCGGCATCGCGCAGGCGCAGCATGGCCTCGGTGATGCGGTGCATGTCGCGCGGGTGCAGGCCGATGCTGGGCTCGTCCAGCACGAAGAGCGTGTTGACCAAACTGGTGCCCAGCGCCGTGGTCAGGTTGATGCGCTGCACCTCGCCGCCGCTCAAGGTGCGGCTTTGCCGGTCCAGCGTGAGGTAGCCGATGCCCACGTCGCACAGATATTTGAGGCGCGTGGTGATCTCTTCGTGCAGCAGCTTGAGGGCCTGCGCGTCGCCGCCCGCTGCGGCATCACCTTCGGGCAGTTCCATGCGGTCGAAGAACCGGCGCAACCGGTCGATGGGCAGCAGCATCAGGTCGTGCAGGCACAGGCCGGGCAAGGCTTCGAGCTGCTCGCGCGACCATTGAACCCCTTCGGGCATGAAACGCTTGCCGGGCTCCAGCACCGCGTCCGCATCTTCCTTGCGGCCGATGCGCCAGAGCAGGCTCTCGGTCTTGAGCCGCGCCCCCGCGCAGGTGGGGCACGGCGTGTAGCTGCGGTACTTGGACAGCAGCACACGGATGTGCATCTTGTAGGCCTTGCTCTCCAGGTACTCGAAGAAGCGCTTGATGCCGTACCACTGCTTGCTCCACTGGCCTTCCTTGTAGCCGGGCGCACCGCCGATGACCCATTTCTTCTGGTCATCGGTGAGCTTGTACCAGGGCGTGTCGCGCGGGATGCCGGCGGTTTCGGCATGGCGCATAAGGTCGTCCTGCGCCTCCTTCCACGCCGGGGTCTGGATGGTCTTGATGGCGCCCGCGCGCAGCGTGAGCTTGTCGTTGGGGATGACCAGGCCGTAGTCCACGCCGATCACGCGGCCGAAGCCCCGGCAGCTCTCGCAGGCGCCCACGGCCGAGTTGAACGAGAACATCGAGGGGATGGGGTCGCTGTAGCGCAGGTCGCTGTCGGGGCAGTGCAGGCCGGTGGAGAACCTCCAAAGCTCGGGCATATCCGTTCGCGTTGAGCTTGTCGAAACGCTTTCCCGGCCTTCGACAAGCTCAGGCTGAACGGCTGGGGGAAGAACGTAAACGTTCAACCGCCCCGTGCCACGCTTGAGCGCCACCTCGATCGCCTCGATCACCCGCGCCTTCTCGGCATTGCCCAGGCGGAAGCGGTCGGCCACCACGTCCAAAACCTTCCGAGGGCCGGTGGGCGTGGCCACTTCGCGCTCGGCCTGCACCTTGGTGAAGCCGCTGGCGGACAGCCATTGCTCGACCTGTTCCGCCGACGTGCCGCCCGGCAGCTCGACCGGGAAGGTCAGCACCACGCGCGGGTCTCCCGCCTCGGCACCGCGGCGCAGCAGCTCGGCATAGATGGTTTCGGGCGAGTCGTGGCGCACGGGCTGCGCCGTCTGTTTGTCGAAGAGCTGGCCTGCGCGGGCGAACAACAGCTTCAAGTGGTCGTTCAGCTCCGTCATCGTGCCCACCGTGGAGCGGCTGGAGCGCACGGGGTTGGTCTGGTCGATGGCGATCGCCGGGGGCACACCCTCCACCTTGTCCACGGCCGGCTTGTCCATGCGGTCGAGGAACTGGCGCGCATAGGCGCTGAAGGTTTCCACATAGCGGCGCTGGCCTTCGGCATACAGCGTGTCGAACACCAGGCTGGACTTGCCCGAGCCACTCGGGCCCGTGACCACCGTGAGCTCGCCGGTGCGGATGTCGAGGTCCAGGTTCTTGAGGTTGTGCTGGCGTGCGCCACGGATGCGGATGGTTCCCTGCGTCATGGGGGGCTTTGTGTGGGTATGAGGCCAAACATTCTAGAAACGCGCTGCTGACAGCGTGTGACAGCAGGGCATTGCCCATGAAAACCGGTGCGGTGTTCGCGCCCCGGGCTGCGCGGCCCTGGGAACAAACCCTCTGAAGCGGGTCGGTGCATCGGTTTAGACTGCCGGCTCCGACCTTTTGGGAGGCCCTGCCCCCCGCGAGTCCGCGCCATCACGGACCGCAGGAAGTTCAGCAGGACATCCTTGACATAACGACATTCAGAGGAGACAGCCGTGAAAGCATGGCATGCACTGTGGGCCGGCGCCGCGCTGGCCCTGTCGCTGGGCGCCGCACCGGCCCACGCACAGATCCTGATCGGCCAGACCGCCGGTTTCTCGGGCCAGGTGGCCGCAGGCGTGAAGGAAACCACCGATGGCGCGCTGCTCTTCATCGACTCGGTCAACGCCAAGGGCGGCGTGAACGGGCAGAAGATCGAGCTCATCTCGCTGGACGACAAGTTCGACCCCAAACTGGCGGCCGAGAACGCCCGCAAGCTGATCGAGGACAACAACGTGTCGGCGCTGTTTCTGAACCGGGGCACGCCGCACACCGAGGCCATCATCCCGCTGCTGGAAAAGCATGGCGTGGTGCTGGTGGCCCCCTCGACCGGCGCCATGGTGCTGCACCAGCCGGTCCGCAAATACGTCTTCAACGTGCGCGCCACCTACCAGCGCGAGGCCGAAAAGGCCATGACCCACCTGGCCTCCATGGGCATCACGCGGGTTGCGCTGATGTATGCCGACGACAGCTTTGGTGCGGACGGCATTGCCGGTGCGCAAAAGGGCCTCACGGCCGCCAAGCTCACCCCGGTGGTGGTCGAAAAATTCGACCGCGCCAAGCCCGACTTTCCGCCCATCGCCGCCAAGGTCGCCAAGGCCGACGCGCAGGCGGTGCTGATGGTGGCATCGGGCTCGGCCGTGGTGGAGGCGGGCAACGCACTGCGCAGCGCGGGCTCGGGCGCTCAGATCGTGACGCTGTCCAACAACGCATCGGGCGGGTTCATCAAGAGCCTGGGCGCCAATGCGCGCGGGGTGATCGTGACCCAGGTCTACCCCAACGAACGCGCCGTGACCTACCCCATGGTGAAGGAAGCGCAGGAACTGGCCAGGGCCAAGGGCCTCACCGAAATCAGCCCCGCCATGCTGGAAGGCTTTGCCGCCGCCAAGGTGCTGGTGGAAGGCCTCCGGCGCGCAGGCCCCAAGCCCAGCCGCGACAAGATCCACGCGGCGCTGGAAGGCATCAAGAAGCTGGACCTGGGCGGGCTGGAAGTGAGCTATGGGCCGGACGACCACACCGGGCTGGACTTCGCGGACCTGTCCATCATCGGCACCGACGGGCGCTTCAGGCGCTGAACGGCCGCTGCCCTGGGCAGCGCAGCAGGCGCCCCGCTGCGGCCACCATCCGCCGCGACCACCCGCTGCTACCACCCGCAGCTGACGCGAAGCTTGATTCCTCGCACACAGGCCCGGCATTGCCGGGCCTGTGTGTTTTTCGCATCGCTGTCGTCACAATTTGTCTCTATATTCCGGCATCTCCCACACAGGACACACGCATGAGATTCACGCATTGGCTACGCGCGGGCACTGCCCTGGCGGTGTGCTGCACCAGCTTCGCCGCCCAGGCACAGATCCTGATCGGCCAGACGGTGGGCATCAGCGGTTCTGCGGCGGCCACCGTGGCCGAATCCATGGCCGGCGCCGCGCTGGTTTTCGACAGCATCAACGCCAAAGGCGGGGTGGGCGGACAGAAGGTGGAAATCATCTCCCTGGACGACAAGTTCGACCCCAAACTCACGCTGGAGCACACGCGCACGCTGATCGAGCAAAAGGGCGTGATCGGCATGTTCATGACCCGCGGAACGCCCCACACGCAGGGCATCGTGCCAGTGCTGGAACAGCACGGCGTGCCGCTGGTGGGCCCGTCCACCGGCGCCATGGCGCTGCACCAGCCGGTCAGCAAATACATCTTCAACGTGCGCGCCACCTACCAGCGCGAGGTGGAAAAGGCCATCACCCACCTGAACACGCTGGGCATCAAGCGCATCGGCGTGGTGCACGTGGACGACACCTTTGGCGCCGACGGTCTGGCGGGTGCGCTCAACGGCTTTAAGGCCAACAACCTGGAGGCGCTGTTCATCGAGAAGTTTGACCGCGCCAAGCCCGACTATTCGGCCATCGCGCCCCGCGTGGCCGGCAAGGAGCCGCAAGCCGTCATCTTCATCGGCACGGGCGCCGCCGTGGTGGACGGCATCAAGGCGCTGCGCGGCGCGGGCGTCTCGGCGCAGATCGTCACCCTGTCCAACAACGCCTCGGGCGGGTTCGTGAAGGCCCTGGGCGACAGCGCGCGCGGCGTGGTGGTCACGCAGGTGTTCCCGTCCGAGCGCTCGCTCAACTACAGCTTCATCAAGGAAGCCATGGACCTGGCGAAGGCCAAGGGCATGGGCGACCTGACCCCGGCCATGGTGGAGGGCTTCGTGAGCGCGAAGGTGCTGGTCGAAGGCATCCGCCGCGCCAGCCCCAAGCCCGACCGCGCGCGCCTGCACGCCGCGCTGGAGGGCATGAAGAAGTTCGACATCGGCGGCCTGGAGCTGTCGTACAGCCCCACCGACCACACGGGGCTGGACTTTTCGGACCTCTCCATCATCGGCCCGGACGGACGCTTCAGGCGGTAGACGGACGGCCCCGGATCAGCCCGGGTCGGCCCGGACCGGCCTGCCGCAGCGGCCCGTCAAGCAGCAAGCGCCACGCGCGCTGCCCGCTCAGTCGTTGGCGCAGATGTCCGCGCCGCGTGTCTCGCGCAGCAGCAGCGCGCCCACCACGGCGGTGACACCGGCCACGGCCACGGGGTACCACAGGCCGCCATACGGGTCACCGGTCTGCGCCACGATGGCAAACGACAGCAGGGGCAAGAGCCCGCCAAACCAGCCGTTGCCGATGTGGTACGGCAAGCTCACCGAGGTGTAGCGGATGCGGGTGGAAAACATCTCGGCCAGCAGCGCTGCCAGCGGCCCGTAGACCATGGCGACCAGCAGCATGAGATAGCTGAGGATGCCGACCACGGCCAGCGTGTGGATGCGCGCGGGGTCGGCCTGCGCGGGGTAGCCCCGCTCGGCCAGCGCGCGGGCCACGGCCTCGCGGAATGCGGCCGCATGGCGGCGTGCCTCTTCGGCGGGCAGCCCCGCCGTGGCGGGGCTGCCAATGCCGCTGCTGCCGATGCGCACGTGGGCCTGGCCCGGCGGCCCCCCGGGTTCGGTGCGGTACCCCACGGCATGGGTGGCCAGCACCTGCCGGGCCAGGTCGCAGGCGCTGGAGCTGGAGGGCCGGGCGGCATCGGCCGGGTTGAACTGCAGCGAGCAGTCGGCCGGGTGGGCCACCACGATCACGGGGTGGCGCGCCTGCGCATCGGCCAGCGCCGGGTTGGCCGCCCAGGCCAGCGCCTTGAACGCGGGGAAATACGTGGCGGCCGCCAGCACACAGCCCAGCACGATCAGCGGCTTGCGGCCCACCCGGTCCGACAGCGCACCGAACACGATGAACAGCGGCGTGCCCACGAGCAGCGCCGCCGCCACGAGCAGCTGGGCAGTGGTGGCGTCCACCCTGAGCTGGTGGGTGAGAAAGAACAGCGCGTAGAACTGCCCCGTGTACCAGACGACCGCCTGGCCCGCCGTCAGGCCCAGCACCGCCAGCAAGGCAACGCGCAGGTTCTTCCAGCGCCCGAAGGCCTCGCGCACCGGGGCCTGCGACATGCGCCCCTGCGCCTTGATGCGCAAGAACGCGGGCGATTCGGCCAGCGACAGCCGCACCCACACCGATACCGCCAGCAGCACGATGGACACGACAAACGGCAGGCGCCAGCCCCAGTCGGCAAAGGCGTCATCGCCCAGGGCCCAGCGCGTGCCCAGTGTCACCAGCAGCGCCATGCACAGGCCGAGCGTGGCCGTGGTCTGTATCCACGCGGTATGGGCGCCGCGCCGGTGTGCCGGCGCATATTCGGCCACGTAGATGGCCGCGCCGCCGTATTCGCCCCCAATCGCCAGGCCCTGCAGCAGCCGCAGCCCGATCAGCATGACCGGCGCCGCCACGCCGATGCTGTCGTAGGTGGGCAAGAAGCCCACGATGAAGGTGGACAGCCCCATGATGAGGATGGTGACCAGGAAGGTGTACTTGCGCCCGATCATGTCGCCCATGCGCCCGAAGACCAGCGCGCCGAACGGCCGCACCACAAAGCCCGCCGCCAGCGCCATCAGCGTGAAGACAAAGGCCGGCCCCGCCTCCAGCGGCGAGAAGAACTGCCGCGCCAGCACGGCCGCCAGCGCCCCATAGAGGTAAAAGTCATACCACTCGAACACCGTGCCGAGGGTGGATGCGAAGACGACTTTTCGTTCCTCCGGCGTCATGGCGCGGGAAGCGGCGGCGGCGGCCATGGCGGTATGTCTCCGGGTGGGGCGCTTGTTCTTGGCGTGGGCTGTCTGTCTGTCTGCCAGTCCACGCTGGCAGGGCCAACCCGCGGGGTGCTGGCACAGCGGCCATTCTTCAAGCGCTCACTGACCCCGGTCTGACACGGGCGCTCTTGCGCAGCCCGCCCTCAGCGCACGGCTGCCCCGCTGCGGTGCGGGGGACTCAGGCGGTCTTGGGCGGCAGTCCCGAGGGCGTTGCGGCGGCCGTGTCCCACGCGCCGCCGTCAAACCAGGCGTCGCCCTCCAGGTAGGCGCGCAGCATGGGCAGGCCGTCCAGCCCCCAGAAGATGTGGCCGTCCACCCCGAACGCGGGCACACCGAACACGCCGGCGGCCTGAGCGGCCTCGGTGTTGGCGCGCAGCAGGGCCTTGGGGCCGTCGCTGTGCGGGCCCTGCCCCGGTCGCACCTGCTCGGCCAGCGCGTCGGCCAGCGTGGCCAGGCGCGTGGCATCCAGCGCGTCGTGCCCACCCTGCCACACGTGGCGCAGCACCGTGCCAGCCACATAGCGGTTGATGCTGCCGTCGTCGCTGCAGGCCAGCGCCTGGCGCAGCAGGGGCAGCGGGTTGAACGGGTGGCGCGCGGGCATCGAGAGCGGCGTGCCCTGGGCGTGGCCCAGCCAGGTGACGTGGCGATAGGTCCAGGCGCGCTTGGGTTCGATGCCCGCCGGGCCGGGGTTGCCATGCTGCTGCAGCAGCGCGCCCAGCAGCACCGGCTGGTAGGCCACGCTGTAGCTCAGGCCCTCCAGCGCCTCAGGCAGGCGCTCGAACGCCAGCCAGGCATAGGGCGAGACAAAGTCCAGGTAGAAGGTGATGTGCTTCATGGGGGCGTGTCCTCCAGCGTCACGGGGCGGGGTATGCCGGCGCGCTGGAGCAGCTGCGCCCAGATGCTGCGGCGCTCGTCGCCGTCGGCGCGCGACCAGACGCGGATCTCCTCCAGCGTGCGGAAGCAGCCTTCGCAATGGCTGCGGTCCAGCGACAGGCGGCACACCGAGATGCAGGGCGAAGGCACCGGCTCTGCACTTTGAGCATCAAAATGCCCTTCAGCGCTTATCTGTAAAGCCCTGGCAGCTAGCAATTCAATAGCATTCATGCGGCAGGCTGTGCAAGGGTGGCCTCGGCAGGCGCCTGCACCACGTCCACCACAGGGGCGCCGGTCAGGCGCTGCAGATCACTGGGGTGCAGCGCAAACACGCCATGCGGGTGCCCGGCTGCTGCCCACACCACCTCAAAGCGCAGCAGGTCCTGGTCGATCAGTGTGACGGGCGGCGTGGCGTGGGCCACGGGCGAGACGCCGCCGATGGAAAACCCGGTGCGGCTTTTCACAAATTCGGCATCGGCCCGGCCGATCTTGCTGCCCACATGGGCTTCGACCTTTTTCTCGTCCACACGGCGGTCGCCCGAGGTGACCACCAGCACCGCCACGTCGTCGCTCTTGCGGCGAAAGATGATGCTCTTGGCAATCTGCCCCACGGCAATGCCCAGCGCATCGGCCGCCTGCTGCGCCGTGCGCGCGGCATCGTCCAGCATCTGCGGGCGGTGGGGGTGGCCCAAGGATTCCAGCGCCGCAGCCACGCGCTGCACGCCTTCGGGCAGGGTTTTCAGTTCAGCTCCACACATGGTTCTTTTCTCCTGCACTGAGGCAGTTTCATCCCGCGCGCTTGTTGAGCAAGGCTGTGGCGGCACGGGAATTGGGTTTGCGGTCCAGGAAGCCACTGATATAGGCCCCGGCATCAACGAGCTTATCAAGGTCGATGCCGGTCTCGATGCCCATGCCCTGCAGCATGTAGACCACGTCCTCGGTCGCCACATTGCCGGTGGCACCCTTGGCATACGGGCAGCCGCCCAGGCCCGCCACGGACGACTGGTAGTTCCACACGCCCATCTCCAGCGCGGCCAGCGTGTTGGACAGCGCCTGGCCGTAGGTGTCGTGGAAGTGGCCCGACACGTCGTCGATGCCAAAGTGCTGCAGCGTGGCCTCGATGGCGCGCTGCACCTTGCGCGGCGTGCCCACGCCGATGGTGTCGGCCACGTCCACGCGCTGCACGCCGATGCCCTTGAGCAGGCCGGCGAGGTACGCCACGCGCTCGGGGGCAATCTCACCCTCGTAGGGGCAGCCCACGGTGCAGCTCATCGCGCCGCGCACGCGGATGCCCGCGGCCAGCGCCGCCTGCACCACCGGCGCAAAACGCTCGATGCTCTCGGCAATGCTGCAGTTGATGTTGCGCTGGCTGAAGGCCTCGCTGGCCGAGCCGAAGACGACGATTTCGTCGGGCTTGTCCTGCACCGCCGCCTCGTAGCCCTTGAGGTTGGGCGTGAGCACCGAATACGCCACGCCGCCGTCGCGCGCAATGCCTTCCATCACCTCATGGTTGTCGGCCATCTGCGGAACCCACTTCGGGCTCACATAGCTGGTGACCTCGATCTCTTGCAGGCCCGCCTGCTGCAGGCGGTGCACCAGCTCGATCTTGACGGCGGCGGGCACGGGCGTCTTTTCGTTCTGCAGGCCGTCGCGGGGGCCGACGTCGATCAAGCGCACGCGGGAGGGAATGGTCATGGGGGGCTACCAAGTAAAGAGGTCAATGAGAACGCTGGATTGTCCGGTGAGCACGCCACCAGGGCCACCCCATATCCTGCCAGACCATTCGCCGGACGTGCCATCAGCCTCCGTGGGTCTCTGCGCCCTCCACCTCCTGTCGTAGCAGGGCCACCATCTCCTGCGCCGCCAGCGACAGAGGGCGCCCGCGCAGCGTGATCAACCCGATGGGCCGGCGCAAAACCGGTGCTTTGAGGGCGCGCGTGACCACCTCGGGCCGGCGCACCACCTGCGCTGCGAGCTCGGGCAGTGCACTCACACCCAGCCCGGCGGCCACCATGGCGGCAATGGTGGCGAGATGCTCCACTTCGTAGCGCGGCGCGAACCGGATGCGGTGCGTCAGCAAGGCCTCGTCCGCATATTGCCGCACGCTGGTGGCGGCTGGCATGGAGATGTGCGGCAGTTCGGCCACGTCGGCCCAGGCCAGCGCACCGCGTGCCCGGGCCAGCGGGTGCTTGCGCCCCATCAGCAGCACAAAGCGGTCAGAGACCAGCGGTGCGTAGTCCAAGTCGGCATATGCCGGGTTTGCGGCGGTGAGCGCAAAGTCCACCCGCCCGGCCCGCACCATGTCAAAGGCCGGGCCCGCCAGGCTATCAAACAGCTCCAGCTGCACGCCCGGGTGCTTGGCAGCGAAGCGCGCAAACGCTCTCGGCACTGCACCAGCCGCCAGAGACGGCAACGCCGCCAACGCAATGCGGCCCACCTGCAGTTGCGCCACCTCTTGCACCCGCCGTACCGTCTCGTCCATCTGGTGACGCAGAAAGCGCGCCTGTTCAGCAAACACCTCGCCCGCCAGCGTGAGCTGCACAGTGCGTGTGGTGCGCTCGAACAGACGCACGTCCAGCATCTCTTCCAGCCGGGCCACCGTGCCCGAAACCGCCGACTGGGAGAGGTGCATCTGCAAAGCGGTGCGCCGAAAGCTCAGCGTATCCGCCAACGACAGAAACACATCGACCTCGCGTGCGGACCAATTGATCTTCATGGCCGATCAGTCTATCGAAAAAGACGTCTGGACCGCGCAATGCAGGCCCCCTAGACTGAATCAGAAGCAAGCACAGTGCTTGAGAAACTTGACATGCAGGAGACATGATGGAGAACAGTTCGCCGCACAACGCACGCACCGTGGTGGTGGGCGGAGGCACCATGGGCGCCGATGTGGCTGTGGTGCTGGCCCGGGGCGGCGCGCAGGTGACGGTGGTGGACCCCCTCACCGCCCGCCGCGAGCAGCTTTTGCCCCACATCGCCCAGGAGCTGGCCGCCGCCGGCCAGGCCAGTCACGCGGGACCGGTACAGACATGCTCCAGCCTGCAGGATGTGGACTGGAACGGCGTGGTGCTGGTAGTTGAATGCATCACCGAGCAACTGGCAGCCAAACAAGCGCTGTTTGCCGAGCTGGAAACCGTGGCGCCCCCCAACGCCGTGCTCGCCAGCAACAGCTCGGGCTTTCCCATCAGCGCCGTCGCGCAAGGGCTCCCCACGGCGCAGCGCATGCTGGGCCTGCACTTCTTCATGCCAGCCCACCTGGTGCCGCTGGTGGAAGTGGTGCTGGGCGAACGCAGCGACCCGGAGCTGGGCGCCTGGCTGCATGCATTCATGCGCGGCTGCGGCAGCGTTCCCGTGCTGGTGAAGAAGGACAAGCCCGGATTTCTGGCCAACCGCATGCAGCACGCCTTGTCGCGCGAGGCATTTGCACTCATCGACGAAGGCATTGCCTCGCCCGAAGACGTGGACGCCGCCGTGCGCTTCGGCTTTGGCTTCCGCTTTCTGGCGGCAGGGCCCGTCCTGCAACGCGACCATGCGGGCATCGAGGTACACACCGCAGCTGCGGCCACCATGTACCCCACGCTGTCCAACACCGGCGTGCCTGCACAGGCCCTGCGCGACAAGGTGGCCCAGGGCACCCTGGGCATGAAGACAGGCAAGGGCTTTTTTGACTGGCCCGAAGACCGAAAGCAAGCCGAGCGCGCGCGCTACGACACGCTGCTGCGTCAAGGCCTGGCCCTTTTGGCCAGCGAGTTGCCCACGATCGAGCCCCCCGGCCATCCCTCATCCACAGAAACCTCACCCACCGCCGGAGCCCGCGCATGAGTGCATCGCCCGTCCTCCCCAGCCAGTGGCTCGACCCGCTGATCGTGACCGTGGCCCCCAACGGCGCGTACAAGCAGCTCTCGGACCACCCCGCCGTACCCCTCACGCCCACCACATTGGCAACCACTGCCAAAGCCTGTCTGGATGCGGGCGCCGCCATGCTGCACATGCACATCCGTGATGCACAGGGCCGCCATAGCCTGGACGTGGAGGGCTACCGCGAGGCCCAGCGCGTAGTGCGTCAGGCCGTCGGTGATGCCATGGTCATCCAGATCACCAGCGAAGCCGCAGGCGTTTACCAGGCGCCCGCACAAATCGCCATGGTCGAAGCCCTGCAGCCCGAGGCCGTGTCCATCGGCCTGCGCGAAGTCGACAAGCCGGAGATTGGCGAGCCTGGCCTGCAGCGCTTTTTTTCGGGATTGGCGCAGCGCCGCACCATGGCGCAGGTCATCCTGTACGACGTGCCCGACCTACGCCGATGGCAGGCCCTGCGCGCCAGTGGCGTAGTACCTGAAGCGCCTTGGTTCCTGCTGTTTGTGCTGGGCCGCTACAGCGCCGGTCAGACCTCCAGCCCGCGCGACCTGCTGCCCTTTCTTGCAGCCCACGAAGGCGCAGAGCCCTGGGCCGTGTGCGCCTTTGGCGCCGCAGAAAACACCTGCATCACAGCTGCCACGCTGTTCGGTGGACATGCCCGCGTGGGCTTCGAAAACAACTTGCTGTGCAAAGACGGTAGCGTGGCTCCGGACAACACCGCACTCGTGCGCCAGGCCGTGGAAGCCGCCGCGGCGCTGGGGCGCCCGCTGGCTACGGCAGCCGACATCCGGCAGCGCTTTGGCGCACCCTGAGCGCGTCCCCATATCCATTGACCCCAACCCGCGTCAGACGGGCCCTTGCCATCCCCACAGGAGACATACATGCACCACTCCCATTCTTCGACCTCGTACCGCACGGCACGCCGGGCAGTCCTGCAAGCCGCTCTGGCGCTTCCACTGGCCCTGGGCATCACGGGGCAGGCCGCCGCGCAGGCGACAGCCACGGCGTTTCCCAGCAAGACCATCCGCTTCGTGGTGCCCTATCCTCCTGGTGGCCCCACCGACCTGATGGCGCGCATGCTGCAGCCTGAATTGCAAAGCCGTCTGGGCGTTCCCGTGGTGGTGGACAACAAGGGGGGCGCGGGCGGGAACACCGGCAGCGCTGAAGTGGCCAAGCAGGCACCGGCCGATGGCCACACTCTGCTACTGGCCGCCAGCGGCCCCATGGCGGTGAACCAGTCGCTGTATGCCAGCATGCCTTTCAACCCACTGACGGATCTCGCGCCGGTGATCCAGCTTTCTGCATTCCCGCTGGTACTCGAAGTACACCCCTCGCTGGGAATCAAGACCCTGGCCGAACTGCTGGCCATGGCCAAGGCGGGCAAGCCGGTGCTCAGCTATGCGTCTGCGGGCAATGGCACACCGCAGCACCTGGCGGGCGAGCTGTTCAACACCACGGCAGGCGTGAAGATGGGACACATCCCTTACCGGGGCGCAGGCCCCGCGCTCAACGACCTGATTGGCGGGCAGGTGAACGTGATGTTCGACATCGTTGGCAGCTCACTGCCCCACATTCAGGCAGGCAAGCTCGTCCCGCTGGCTGTCACATCGACTGCGCGTGCGAAGGTACTGCCCAACGTGCCCACCATGGCAGAGGCCGGCGTCGCGGGTTACCAGATCACAGGCTGGCACGGCATTGCAGTTCGCGCAGGCACGCCCCAAGCCACCATCGACAAGCTCAACGCCACGGTCAATGCGATCTTCGCGGAGCCCGCCTTCCGCGCCAAATGGGAGGCCATCGGCACTCCCGTGGTGGCTGGCAGCGCCGCCGACTTTGCCGCGCTGATCAAGGCCGACTCGCAGCGCCTGGGCAAGCTGGTGCGCGACGCCGGCGTGACGGTGGATTGAGCGCCGCGGCGGATGCTGCAGGCTCAGTAGCCCCGCGCCGGGTTGACGACGCCCGCCACCGCCTCGCCCCGCTGCAGCGCGGCGATCTTGCGCGCGATCTGCGCAATGCTCTCGTCGCGCAGCGTGCGGGCCGAGGTATGGGGCGTGACGGTGATGCGAGGGTGGTTCCAGAACGCATGGCCTGCGGGCAGCGGCTCAGTGCGGAACACATCCAGCGTGGCACCGGCCACCTGGCCGCTGGCTATGGCGGCCAGCAGGTCTTCGTCCACCAGGTGGGCGCCCCGCGCCACGTTGATCACGTAGGCGCCGGGTTGCAGCCGGGTCAGCGTGTCCTTGTTGATGACGTCGGCCGTCTCTGGCGTGAGCGGCAGCAGGTTGACCAGCACCCGGCTCGCGGCCAGAAAGTCGTTGAATTGATCCGCACCGCTGAAGGCCCGCACGCCCTCGATGGCCTTGGGGCTGCGGCTCCAGCCGTTGATGGGAAAGTCGAACTGCGCCAGCGCCTTCGCCACCCGCTCGCCCAGCACGCCCAGGCCCATCACGCCGATGGGGAAGTCGCTGCGCAGGCGCGGCTTGCGGTAGCCCCAGTGGCCCGCCGCCATGTCGGCCTCGTAGCCGTCGAACTCGCGGAAGTGGCGGATGACCGCGTGGCACACGTACTCGGCCATCTGCACGGCCATGCCCGCGTCATCGAGCCGCACCACCAGCGCGCCCGGTGGCAAGCGCAGCTTGAGCAGCGCATCCACACCCGCGCCGATGTTGAACAGGGCTTTCAGGCCCGGCTGCTCGTCCATGAACTGCTGGGGCGGTGCCCAGACCACGGCACAGTCGGCCTGCGGCGCGCCGGGTTGCCACACGGAAATGTCAGCGCCGGGCAGCGCGGCGGCCAGGCCCTGCAGCCAGGGCTCGGCCTTGGTGTCGGTACAGCAAAAGGTGATTTTCATGGCGGGTGAGGGTAACGGGAATGTGCGCCGTGCGCTGTCGCGGAAGGCATCAACCCCGTTCGTCCTGAGCGTGTCGAAGGGCTGTTCACTTTGCGCCCTGGCTTCGACAAGCTCAGCCCGAACGGTTGGAGGCCATGAGCAAATTGTGACGATGCTCCCAGACTTTCCGCGTTCGCCCTGAGCCTGTCGAAAGG
>NZ_JBMIRS010000058.1:0-3259 GCF_049198005.1 Paracidovorax sp. MALMAid1276
GTTTTCAGTGCAATAACTGGCGGTACGCAAACCCAGCACTGGCGCGGGGGTGGTGTTGGTAGATCGTTGATTCTGTTGGCTTTCCTGTTCACTTCTCAAACGGGTATCGTGGCCTCCCGCTAATGGGGTTCACGATGCAGGACTGGCAAACGACGTTTTTGGGGATGCGTGAGCTGCCCCGCGATATCAGTGACTTCGAGATGAAGGCGTTTTTCACCTTCGATGGTGCAGAGCGCGAGGCAATCAATGCGCGCCGGGGTGACGCCCACAAGCTCGGTCTGGCGCTGCATATCGGGTTTTTGCGCATGAGTGGCCGCCTGCTGTATGCCTTTCGGGTGGTTCCCGTCGCCCTGTGGCGCCACTTGAGCGAGGAACTTGGCATTGCCACCCCTGATGTGGCTTCGCTGCGCACGCTGTACGGGCGGGAGAAGACACTGTTCGATCACCAGCAAGTAGCGTGCACGGCCCTTGGTTTTCGGTGGATGAGCGAGCACCAACGCCGCTCCCTGGTGCGTGAACTGCGGGACGAAGTGGCCCGTTGCGCCGACCGCGATCAACTGCTCGGGAGGGCCCGCCAATGGCTGTACAAGAATAAGCTGGTGATCGTGCACGAGCGGGCCATCCGGACTTTGATTGCGAGCGCACTCACCCAGCTCGAAGCGGAGACAGGTGCTGCAATCGCCGCCAGCGTCGATCCGGCAACCCTTGATCGGTGGCGAACCTCGGTTGCAGAGCTGCGCCCAGATGGACAAACCCAACAAAGCTGGCTGTGGTCGGCGCCGGCCAAGCACTCAACCCGCCAAATCAGCGAGGTACTTGAACGCATCGATCTGCTGTACGAGCTGGACGTTCATAAACACCTGACCGACATCCCCGATCTCATCTTGCGCCGTTACGCGCGCCGACTAGTCTCTCGGCCGCCGTCTGCCGGCGCCAAGATCAAGGAACCCGCGCGCACCGTGGAGGTCGCCTGCTTTCTGCGGTATTGCCTGTTCACCACCACGGACCAGTTGATTTTGATGGTGCAGCGCCGGATTGCCGATCTGTGGCGCCAGACCGCTGCCGAGGTCCCCGCCACCGTCAACTGGGCGGCGATGTACAAAACGCTACTGGCCGAACTCGTGGCCTTGAGCGCCCAGGGCGCTGTGCCGGACGCCGAGCTGCGCGCACGGCTTGAAGCCTTGGTCATCGAAACCCAGAAACGCAAGCCACCCAGTCGGGCCTCCCTTGTGCGCGAAGGATTGATTGATGTCATTCGCCCCGTACGCTCACTGCTTGTGGCAATTGCAAAGCTTCCATGGCAAGCCACCGGAGAGCATCCCACCATCGACGCCCTGACGAAATTGAGCGCCTATTACGCCAGTAACATCAGAAAGTTGCCGGATGGCGTTGTCGCGCCAGGCCTGGGGAAGGTCTGGCAAGCCGCCATATCCAGCCCAGACCGGGAACGGGCGTTTCGGGCATTGGAGGTTGCCACCTTGTTTGCCCTGCGCCGCGCGGTGCGCAATGGATCGGTCTGGATCGAGCACAGCTTGAGTTTTAGGGGCCGTGCACGCCTGTTCTTCACGGACGAACGTTGGAAGGACGAGTCCAAGAAGCACTATGCCCGTCTGTCGCTGCCCGGCAAGGCGGCCACCTTTCTGAAGCCATTGTTGGCCAAGGTAACTGCAGGTGTCGATGCTGTGGCTGCGGCGGCACGCAGTGGCGTACTGCGCGTCGACGATGAACTCCACCTCTCAGTTTTACCCGCCGAAGACGAAGACCCCGAAGTCACCAAGCTACGGGCGGCTTTGGATCACCGCATCGGCGAAGTGCAATTGCCTGAAGTGATTCTGGCCGTTGACGCCCAGGTGCGCTTCAGCTGGATCATGCTCGGCCGTGAACCACGGTCAACAGCGGAACTGCTGATGGTCTATGCCGGCATCATGGCCCACGGCACCAGTCTGACAGCCATCGAATGCGCGCGCATGATTCCGCAGTTGTCTGCCACCAGCATCCGCCAGGCCATGCGCTGGGCACGGGACGAACGCCGTCTGAGTCAGGCTTGCCAGGCGGTGCTGGAGTTTATGCAACGCCACCCGATCGCCACCACTTGGGGCCGTTCAGACCTGGCGTCTTCTGACATGATGAGCATGGAGACAACCAAGCGGGTATGGCAGGCCCGGCTTGATCCCCGGCGCAACACGCCCTCCATTGGCATCTACTCCCATGTACGCGACCGCTGGGGAATCTTTCACGCACAGCCCTTCGTGCTCAATGAGCGCCAAGCTGGCGTGGCCATTGAAGGCGTCATACGTCAGGAACGCCTTGAAACCAGCCAACTGGCGGTGGACACCCACGGCTACACCGATTTTGCGATGGCACTGGCCCGGTTGTTGGGCTTTGATCTTTGCCCGCGGTTGAAGGAATTGAAACAACGCCACCTGTTCGTGCCTCGCGGCGCCAAGGTGCCAGCCGAAATAGCTGCGGTGTGCGAGGCCAATGTTGACGTTGCCCTGATCGAAAAGCATTGGGACAGCCTGGTGCATCTGGCGGCTTCGGTCATGAGTGGTCACGCCAGTGCGGTGGCAGCACTGGCGCGGTTTGGCTCTGCTGCCCAGGGTGACCCCATCTATGACGCTGGCGTGCAATTGGGACGTTTGCTGCGAACCGCGTTCCTTGCCGACTACTTTGTTAAGGACGCTTTCAGGAATGAATTGCGCCGGGTGCTCAACCGGGGGGAGGCGGTCAACGCCCTCAAGCGCGCCATTTACACCGGCCGGATCAGCCCGGCACAGGCCAAACGTGTGGACGAAATGCAGGCTGTGGCCGACGCGTTGAGTCTGCTGGCCAACATCGTCATGGCGTGGAACACGTCACAAATGCAGGCTGTTCTGGATCGCTGGTCGAACCGCCGCCAGGCCATTCCGCCGGAACTGATCGGAAAAATTGCTCCCACCAGGCTGGAAAGCATCAACCTGCGAGGCGTGTTCCGCTTTCCTGTTGACCGTTATGCCGACCAAATCCTGCCCTCGCGGCAGGGAGCACCGATAACTGGCACCAACGGATGAAACCGATCACGGTTTGACGCCACGAATCCCGGATTTGAAGGTGAACAGGAAAGCCAACAGAATCAACGATCTACCAACACCACCCCCGCGCCAGTGCTGGGTTTGCGTACCGCCAGTTATTGCACTGAAAACAAGGGGACCCCTTGTACAGCCATTGGCGGGCCCTCCCGAGCAGTTGATCGCGGTCGGCGCAACGGGCCACTTCGTCC
>NZ_JBMIRS010000023.1:0-6962 GCF_049198005.1 Paracidovorax sp. MALMAid1276
CCGCCTTCGGGGCCCGACAGGAACAGCACCGGCACGGCGCCGCTTGCGTCCGCTGCACTGCCGGCCGCTGACGCAAGCGGCGCCGTGCCGGTGCGCAGCGACAGCAGCAGCCGCAGGGGCGCAGCGCCCGCAGCGCCGGGCATTGCCGCCGCTGCGGCTGCTTCAGCGCCGCGCACCCAGCCCGCCAGGTCGACGGCCGCATGAACCAGGGGCACGCGGTTGCGCCCGCACTGCTCGCAGGCGGCCACGGCCACGGCCTGCCAGTGGGCGATCTTCTTGTCGGCGCGCTCGCCCTTGAGCTTGAGCACGCTGCGCTCGGCCACCAGCGGGGTGATGCTGGCCACGCCCAACTCGGTGGCTTTTTCCACCAGCCAGTCCATGCGCTCGTTGGCGGTGATGCCGGCCAGCAGGTGCACGGCGCGCGGCGCCTCGCGCTCCACCGCGTGGTGCGCGCCCACCAACACACGCACGTCGCTGCGGCCCATTTTCAGCACCGTGGCGTCGAACTCGCCACCTTCTCCGTTGAAGAGCAGCAGCGCATCGCCCGGCTGCAGGCGCAGCACCTGTACGTGGCGGGCAGCGCCCGGGGGCAGGTCCAGTTCGAGGCCGGTGGCCAGCGGGGCTGGGCAGTGAAAGCGCGGCATATGCTAGCGTTTTAATAGCTGTCAGCGCTTGTCAGATAAGCGCTGAGGCATGTTTTGCTTGAAGTTTTGTCGGCCGAGCGGCGAGGGGCTCACATGCGGCCGTAGGCAAAGCCGGTCACGGGCTCGGTGCCCTCGATCTGGTCCAGCATCTTGAGCAGCGGGCCCAGCTGGCGGTAGCGGTTGGCTGTGGCGCGGATGTAGGCCATGAACCGGGGCGCGTCGGCCAGGTATTTGGGCTTGCCGTCGCGCAGCGTGAGCCGCGCGAAGATGCCCGCCACCTTCAGGTGCCGCTGCAGGCCCATCCATTCCACCGCGCGGTAGAAATCGCCAAAGTCATCGCCCCAGCCGCTCGCGCTGCTGGCGCCCAGCAGGCCGGCCTTGCGCGCCTTTTCCCAGTAGCGCACGGTGATGTCGATGACGAATTCCTCTTCCCAGCTGATGAACGCGTCGCGCAGCAGGCTGGCAATGTCGTAGGTGATGGGGCCGTAGACCGCGTCCTGGAAGTCCAGCACGCCCAGGGATGTGCCCTGTTCGGTGGCGGCCATCAGGTTCCTCATCATGAAGTCTCGGTGTACATAGACCTGGGGTGCGGCCAGGTTGTGCGCCACGATGGCATCAAAGGCGCTCGCCAAGGTGGCCTGCTGCGTGTCGTCCAGCACGATGGCCCGGTGCTTTGCGAGGTACCAGTCGGGGAACAGCGCCAGCTCGCGGCGCAGCAGGGGCTCGTCGTAGGCGGGCAGCACGCCGGGGGTGGAGGCCTTTTGCCACTGCAGCAGCACGTCGGTGGCCTGCTGGTACCAGGCGTAGGCGTCCTGGGGCCGGGCCGGGTCCAGCCGCTCGATCACGGTCTGGTGGCCCAGGTCCGTCAGCAGCATGAAGCCACCGGGCTCGTCCCAGGCCAGGACCTGCGGTACGTTCAGGCCCGCGGCGGCCATCAGGCCCTGCACCTGCACGAAGGGCTTGCAGTTCTCCTTGTCGGGCGGGGCGTCCATGATGATGCGGCTCGCACCCGTGGCGGTGTCGATGCGCAGGTAGCGGCGGAAGCTCGCGTCTGCCGACGCCGGCCGCAGCGTGGCGGGCAGCAGCTGGTGCGTGGGCACCAGCGGCGCGAGCCAGGCTTCAAAGGCTGCGAGGCGGGCGGTGTCGGGCCAGGCCACCTGTGGGGATGCGCCCGGGTACGGCGCCGGGCTGGAGGGGGACGGGGGGAAAGGGTGGCTCATGGATAATCCGATTTTACAAACCCGCCCCGGTGTCGCGGCCCCACAGGCTGCAGGCGCCCGGCGCGGCCCGCCTCTTCGTCTGTCCCAGCCTTCATCGCCCCACGTGCCACGCTGCAAGCCCTCTTCCGCGCAGACCCTTTCCCCCCGGCCCCGGACTGCTGCGGCGCCGGCTGCGCGGCAGGTGCGCCCCGTGCCCAGGGTGCTGGCCTGCGCCGTGGCGCTGGCCTGGTGCGGGCTGCCAACGCTGCCGGCCCAGGCGCAGCCCGGCGCGGCGCCCGACACGCCGGCCGCCCCGCGCAGTGCGTGGGACGCACCCCCCGTACTGCGCAGCACGCCGATGCTGCAGGAGAAGATTCCAGAGGCGGTGCGTTCGCAGCTGCCGGTGTTCGTGAGCGGCGACCGCGTCGAAGGCCAGACCGACCTGAACGCCGTCATTGAAGGCAACGCCGAGCTGCGCCGGGGCGACACCGTGATTCGCGCCGACCGGCTGGACTACGACGTGCCCGAGGACCTGGCCAAGGCCCGGGGCCAGGTGCGCATCAACCGTGCGGGCAATGTGTATGAAGGCACGGCACTGGAGCTGCGCGTGGAGGCCTTCGAGGGCTTTTTCAGCGATGCGCGGTACCGCTTTCTGGCCACGCAGGCCCATGGCGAAGCCACGCGCGTGGATTTTCTCGACCGCGACCGCGCCGTGGTGCACAACGCCACCTACACCACCTGCGAGCGTGGCAACGAGGCCAGCTGGCAGCCCGACTGGGTGCTGCGCGCGGGCACCATCCGCATCGACAACGAAGAAGAGGTGGGCACGGCCGAAAACGCCGTGCTGGAATTCAAGGGCGTGCCCATTCTTCCGATTCCGTACATCACCTTTCCGCTGTCGGACAAGCGCAAATCGGGCCTGCTGCCCCCCACCATCGGGCTGGACAGCCGCGACGGCATTGCCTACATGCAGCCGTATTACTGGAACATCGCGCCCAACCGCGATGCCACCCTGCGCGCCGCCCTCATGACCAAGCGCGGCGCCAACCTGGGGGGCGAGTTCCGCTACCTGGAGCCCACCTACAAGGGCGAGATCAGCGGCGACGTGATGCCCGCCGACCGCCTGCGCGACCGCCTGCGCTGGGGCGTCACGGGCAAGCACGAGGGCTCGTTCGACACGGCGCTGGGCGGGCTGGGCCTGAACGTCAACCTCAACCGCGTGAGCGACGACAACTACTGGCGCGACTTCGGCCGCGCCTCGGAGCCGCTGCGCCAGCGCCTGCTGCCCGGCGACGCCTCGCTGCACTGGGCCCGGGGCGACATGTCGGCCTCGGTGCGCACGCTCAAGTGGCAGACGCTGCAGGACGTGAATGCGCCCATCGTGCCGCCGTACGACCGCATGCCCCAGCTGCAGTGGCGCTACACCCCCCAGCAGCTGGGCGGGGGGCTCGACGCCAGCGTGGTGCTGGACACCACGCGCTTCCAGGCCGCGCGCGCACTCACGGGCCAGCCCAACGCCGAGCGCAGCTTTGCCATGGCGCAGATCAGCCGGCCCTTTCTGGCGCCCGCGGGCTTCATCACGCCGCGCCTGCAGCTGCACGCCACCAGCTACCAGTTCGACACGCCGCTGTCCAACGGCGAGCGCTCGGCCAGCCGCACCCTGCCCACCTTCAGCCTCGACAGCGGACTGGTGTTCGAGCGCGACGCCGCCTACTTCGGCCGCGCCTTCCTGCAGACGCTGGAGCCCCGCGCGTTCTACACCTACACGCCCTACCGCGACCAGAGCCGCCTGCCCGTGTACGACACGGCCGCCAACGACTTCAACTTCGCCACCATCTACACCGAGAACGCCTTCGGCGGCAATGACCGGCTGGCCGACAACAACCTGCTCACGCTGGGTGTGACCACGCGCCTGCTCGACCCCGGCACCGGTGCCGAGGCGGCGCGCTTCGGCATCGCGCAGCGCGTGCGTTTCTCCGACCAGAAGGTGACCCTGCCCGGCGGCACGCCCGTGAGCGAGCGCCTGTCCGACCTGCTGCTGGGCGCCGGCATCAGCTGGACGCCCCAGTGGGGCTTCGACTCCACCGTGCAGTACAACCCCAAGACGGGCCGCTCCATCCGTTCCACCATCGGCGCGCGCTACAGCCCCGGCAACTACCGCACCGTGAGCGCGGCCTACCGCCTGCAGCGCGGCACCAGCGAGCAGATCGACATCGGCTGGCAATGGCCGCTGAACGACCTGTGGGGCGACAAGGGCCAGGACCTGGGCGCAGGCCGTGGCCAGGGCAGCGGCCGCTGGTACAGCGTGGGCCGCCTCAACTACAGCCTGCAGGACCGCAAGCTGGTGGACACCGTGGTGGGCCTCGAATACGACAGCTGCTGCTGGATCGGCCGCGTGGTGCTCGAACGCCTGCAAAGCGGCGTCGCCACCGCCAATACCCGCCTGCTGTTCCAGATCGAGTTCGTGGGCTTCTCGCGCCTGAGCCTGGGCTCCAGCCCGCTCGAAACCTTCAAGCAAAATGTGCCGCGTTACCAGTACCTGCGCGAGCAGGTCTCCACGCCCAGCCGTTTCAGCAACTATGACTAGTGCGCCCCGTGCGCCCCTTGCCATGACGAATCCACGTGCAATTGCCCTGGCCCTGGCCACCCTGGTTTCCCTGACCTCGCTGGGTGCCGCAGCGCAGGGGCTGCGCCCCTCGGGCAGCGCCACCGGGGGTGGCCTGGCGCGCCCTTCGGCCGCGCCGTCCATCACGCTGCCGGGGCCTGGCGCCAGCGGGTCCGCCGCCGCCAGCAATGTCACGCGGCAGGCCGACTACATCGTGGCCGTGGTCAATTCCGAGCCCGTCACCAACAACGAGGTGCGCGCCCGCCTGGCGCGCGCCGAGGCCCAGCTGCAGCAGCAGGGCGGCCCGATGCCCCCGCGCGACCTGCTGGCCCGCGAGGTGCTGGAGCGCCTCATCCTGGAGCGCGTGCAGCTGCAGCAGGCGCGCGAGTCCGGCATCAAGGTCGATGATTTCGCGGTCGAACAGGCGGCCCAGGCCGTGGCCCGGCAGAACAACATGGCCGTGGCCGAGCTGTACCGCCGCCTTGCCAGCGACGGCATGAGCCGCGAACGTTTTCATCAGGAGTTGCGCAACCAGCTGCTGCAGCAGCGCCTGCGCGAGCGCGAGGTCGATGCGCGCGTGAAGGTGAGCGACCTGGACGTGGACCAGTACCTGCGCGAGCAGCAGCAGAACAACGACCCCGCCGCCATGGAGATCAACCTGGGCCACGTGCTGGTGCTGGTGCCCGAGAACGCCACACAGGCGCAGGTGGCCGAGCGCCAGGCGCGGGCCCAGGCGGCGGCCGACAAGATCCGATCCGGCACCGACTTCGCCGCCGTGGCGCGCGAGTTTTCTGACGCCCCCGAGGGCCAGCGCGCGGGCGGCCTGCTGGGTCTGCGCCCGGCCGATCGTTATCCCGAGTTGTTCGTCAATTCCGTGAAGGGCCAGCCCGTGGGCAGCATCGTCGGGCCCGTGCGTTCGCCCGCAGGCTTTCACATCCTCAAGGTGGTCGAGCGCTCCACAGCCGGCATGCCCACCACGGTGGTGCAAAGCCATGCGCGCCATATCCTGCTGCGCACCGGCCCGCAGCTGAGCGAGACGGCCGCCGCCGCCCGCCTGGCCGACTACCGCCGCCGCGTGCAAAGCGGCACCGCCGACTTTGCCACTCTGGCCCGCGAGCATTCGCAGGACGGCAGCTCCAAGAACGGCGGCGATCTGGGCTGGGCCAACCCGGGCCGCTACGTGCCCGAGTTCGAAGAGGCCATGAACGCGCTGCGCCCCGGCGAGATCAGCGAACCGCTGGTGTCGCGCTTCGGCGTGCACCTGATCCAGCTGCTGGAGCGCCGCGAGGCCCAGCTCACCCAGCGCGAACAGCGCGACATGGCGCGCGACACCGTGCGCGAGAAAAAGCTGGACGAGGCCTATGCCACCTGGGCGCAGGAGCTGCGCGGGCGGGCCTACGTCGAGTACCGCGAGCCGCCACAATGAACCTTACCCCCACGGTCGCCCACTGCGTGTGGCTCCCTGACCCCCGAGGGGGCCGCGTTTTGCCTTGGGGCGGCCCGGCGGCAAAACCATGAAGCACATCCCCCGCAAGCGGTTCGGGCAGCATTTCCTGTCCGACGACGGCATCATCGATGGCATCGTGCAGGCCATCGCGCCGCTGCCGGGCCAGCCCATGGTCGAGATCGGCCCTGGGCTGGCGGCCCTCACGCAGCCCCTGGTGGAGCGCCTGGGCCGCCTCACCGTGATCGAGCTGGACCGCGACCTTGCGCTGCGCCTGCGCTTGCATGGCCAGCTCGACGTCATCGAATCCGACGTGCTGAAGGTGGACTTCACGGCGCTGGCCCAGGCCATGCGTGAGAAAGCCGCACAGCCCGGCCTGAAGCTGCGCGTGGTGGGCAACCTGCCCTACAACATCTCCACGCCCATCCTGTTCCACCTGCTCGCGAACGTGCAGGTGATCGAAGACCAGCACTTCATGCTGCAAAAGGAAGTGATCGACCGCATGGTGGCCAGCCCGGCCACAGGCGACTATGGCCGCCTGTCGGTGATGCTGCAGTGGCGCTATGCCATGGAAAACGTGCTGTTCGTGCCGCCCGAGAGCTTCGACCCGCCCCCGCGTGTGGACAGCGCCGTCGTGCGCATGGTGCCGCACGCCGAGCCCGCGCCGCTGTCGGTGCCCCTGCTGGAAGAACTGGTGCAAGTCGCCTTCAGCCAGCGCCGCAAGCTGCTGCGCCACACCCTGGGCCGCTGGCTGGAAGCGCGCCAGTTCACCGGCACCTTCGACACCCAGCGCCGCGCCGAGGAAGTGCCCGTGCAGGAGTACGTGGCGCTCGCGCAGGCCTGCTCTTGAATTGATAGCTGTCAGCGCTTTCTGGATAAGCGATGAAGCCTGATTTGAGGGGTATTTTCTGCGGGGATGTCGGGTTGCACGTCACTCACCCGACCTGCAGTGCTTGTGTCCGACATCGCCACGACAGCGACAACCGGCGCGCACCCCGACCAGCGACCGCTGCGCAAGGGCCGCCCCGCCGCGCTGGCGGTGTCCCCCTTCCCGGCGAAGCCGAGAGAAG
>NZ_JBMIRS010000026.1:0-3080 GCF_049198005.1 Paracidovorax sp. MALMAid1276
GCCGCCCCGCAGCGAGGGCTGCGTCCCCCTGCCCGCAGTGCGCAGCACTGCGAGAGCGGGGGGAAGGCGCGCAGCGCCAGAGGAGGGCGTTCTTGGATCGCATTGCAGCGCAGCGCCAAAAACTGGCGCGCCCCCCTCGCAGGCAGCCGAGCAAGGGCCGCCCCGCAGCGAGGCCTGCGTCCCCCTGCCCGCAGTGCGCAGCACTGCGAGAGCGGGGGGAAGGCGCGCAGCGCCACAGGGGGGTGTTCCCTATGCATCACACCCCCACACTGTGCCGCGCCGCATCGGCAGAGTGCGCAAAGTACCGCGTGGCCAGCACGTCCGACAGGCCCAGGGCGCCGCGCGTGCAGTGCTCCAGGTACTGCTCCAGCGCCCCGTACCGGCCCTCGGCGTCCTGCTCGCACAGGGCGGACAGCGACAGCCCGGCGATATCGGGAATGCCCTCGTTGGCCGATTCACCCTTCGTGCCTGCGGCCGTCTCGATGCGGGCAATGCGCCCTCGCAGCGTGTGGGCGACCCAGGCCAGGGATCTGGGGTTGTCGCGGTCGATCACCAGCAGGTCCAGCAGCGCGGGCATGTCGCGCCGCAGCTGGTACTGGGCATGAAAGGTGATGGTGCTGTCGAACAGCCCCAGCACCGCTTCAAAGCCGCTTTCGTCAAACACCGCACCGGTTTGCAGCGCGCTGTGCAGAACGGCCGACAGAAACCCGAGGCGTTCCAGGTGCCGGCCGATGGACAGCAGCCGCCAGCCGTCGTCCCGGGTCATGCGGTCGGTCTGCTGGCCCGTCATCGCGGCGGTGCGGCCGCTCACGGTTTCCAGCTGCCGCAGCGCCTCCAGGTGCAGATAGCCCGCTGCGTCGCCCCCACCCGCTGGTTCGTCGTCGCCCTCGTCATCATCATGGACGTCGTCGGACTGCGGCTGCGCGAAGAACTCGGCCTCGGTGCTCACGATCAGGTTCCAGTGCTCCTGCGACAGGCGGTCGCGCACGGCCGACGCTGCGCCCACGATGCCGCGCAGGTTGTGGCCCACGCTCGTCACTTGGGCGGGCTGCGCCAGGCCGGCCACCAGCGAACGCTCAAACACCCGCCGCGCCTGTGTGGCGGCCGGCACCGAGGGCAGCACCAGGCCCTGGCTCACGGCCAGCGTGCTCAGCCAGGCCAGCAGCGGCTCCGAGGCCTGGTCTTCGCCATTGAGCCGCTGCAGCGTGATGGCGGCGAGGCGCGCCGTGTTTTCGGTGCGTTCGGTGTAGCGGCCCAGCCAGAACAGGTTCTCGGCCGCACGGCTGGTAACCTGGCGGCTGCGGTGCACCGCGGCCGGTGCGGCCTGGTTGTGGGCGAGCAGCGTGGTGGTGTCGACCGGGCCGCCGGTCTGCACCCACACATCGGCGCTGCTGCCGCCGCGCTGCATCGAGGTGATCTCGCGCTCGTCGTTGGCGATGCGGGCCAGGCCGCCGGGCAGCACACGCCACCGTCCGGGGCCGTCGCACACCGCAAACACACGCAGCATGACCGAGCGCGGCGTGATGTGCGCCGGACCGGGTCCTCCGGCCTCGTCGCTGGCGGGCCGCCAGGTAGGCATCTGCGACAGCGGCTGGTATGCCTGCACGGTGTACTCGTCGCCCCGCGCCTGGATGCGCTCTGTCCATGCGGCCAGCTCGGGGGCCGACAGCGTGCCGCCCAGCACCGCCGTGCGCTGCGGCGTGGGCCAGGTGGGGCGGATCACGCTGTGGGGCAGTTGCGGCAGCACGGCGTGGCGGGCGGCCTGCTCGCCGCACCACCAGGTGGGCAGCGACGGCAGCGCCAGCTCTTCGCCCAGCAGATGGCGGCACAGCGCCGGCATGAAGCCCAGTATGGCCGACGATTCGAGGAACGCCGAGCCCGGTGCGTTTGCCACCAGCACGTGGCCCGCCCGGATGGCCTGCAGCAGGCCCGGCACGCCCAGGCGCGAGTCGCTGCGCAGTTCCAGCGGGTCCAGGAACTCGTCGTCCAGGCGCTTCAGGATGCCGTGCACGGGTTGCAGGCCGTGCAGCGTCTTGAGATACAGGTGTGCGTCGCGCACCGTTAGGTCGTTGCCCTCCACCAGCGTCAGGCCCAGGTAGCGGGCCAGGTAGGCGTGCTCGAAGTAGGTCTCGTTGTACGGGCCCGGCGTCAGCAGCACGATGCGCGCGCCGGCTCCGGCGGGGCTCATTTGGCGCAGGCCGTCGAGCAGCGCGCGGTAGGTGGCGGCCAGCCGCTGCACGCGCATCTGCCGGAAGGCCTCGGGGAACAGGCGCGAGATGAGCAGCCGGTTTTCGAGCAGATAGCCCAGGCCCGACGGCGCCTGCGTGCGCTGGGTGACCACCCACCAGTCGCCCTGCGCATCGCGCGCCATGTCAAAGGCAGCGATCGGCAGGTGCATGCCGCCCACGGGCTGCACGCCGTGCATGGCGCGCAGGTAGCCTGGGTGGCCCTGCACCAGCGCGCTGGGCAACAGCCCCAGGCGCAGCAGCTCCTGGGGTCCGTACGCATCGGCCATGATGCGGTCGAGCAGGCGCACCCGCTGCAGCACGCCGCCCTCGATCTGTGCCCAGTCGCCCTGCGAAAGGATCAGCGGAAACAGGTCCACCGACCAGGGGCGCTCGGGGCCGTCGGCGTCGGCATACACGTTGTAGGTGATGCCGTTGTCGCGCACCTGGCGCTGCAGGCTGGCCATGCGCCGGTCCAGATCGGCAAAGCCTTCGGGGCCCAAATGATCAAGAAAATCAGCCCAAGCGCTTGATGGATATGCCCTGGACGCTATAGAAATAGGAGCGTTGGCCGGCGTGAACGCTGCGGCGCCCGAGGGGGGCTGCGTGCCCCGGCCGCGCAGTTCGTCAAAGTGCCCCGGCGCTGCCGCAGGCGCCAGCGCATCGCTCAGCCGGGCTGCGGTCTGGGGCGCTTGCGCCTGGAGGGGAGGGAGAAAGCTGGGGTCAGGATGGTTCACTGCGCTCGATTTTCGGGCATTTGGCTGCGAGGGCTCTGCGGGTAAGCCACCCCCTGGGCCTTAGAGCCATCCCTTTCAAGGTCTTTTTCCCTCGGCCTGTTTGAGGACGCGTGCGGTG
>NZ_JBMIRS010000051.1:0-50034 GCF_049198005.1 Paracidovorax sp. MALMAid1276
AGCAGCAGGCGGCGGTTGGGCAGGCCGGTCAGGGCGTCGTAGAAGGCCAGGCGTTCGATCTCTTGCTCTGCGCGCTTGCGGTCGGTGATGTCGCGGCACACGCCCAGCACGCCGGTCACGCGGCCGTGCACGTCGCGGATGGGGGTCTTGATGGTTTCGAAGTGGCCCCGGTAGCCGTCTTCGGCAAAGGTGAGCGTTTCCTCATACACCAGGGGCTGCCAGGCCTGCATGGCGCGCTGGTCGTACTTGCGGAACTGGTCGGCCTCTGCGGCAGAGGTCAGTTCGTAGTCGGTGCGGCCCACGATCTGCTGCTCGGGACGCCCTGCAAAACGCTCGAACACCGGGTTCGCCGACAGGTACACGCCGTTCACATCCTTGAGGAACACCATGTCCGGCATGGCATTGACCACGCGCACGAGGTGGGCCTTCTGCTCCTCCAGCTCGGCCTCCACCCGCTTGAGGTCGGTCAGGTCATAGGCAAACAGCACCACGGCGGGCACGCCCTGGTCGGTGACCTTTTCGGGGGCGATGGTGGTGTGCCGGTACATGGTCAGCTCCGGCGTGTCGATGCGGCTTTCGAACACCGTGGTCTCGCCGGCAAACGCCTTGTCGAAGTGCGGCTGCATGCGCGCCAGCAGCTCTGGCGAGATCAGGTCCTGCACCCGCTGGCCCTGGGCCTGCTCGGCCGAACAGCCCAGCCATTCGGCCTGCTGGGCGTTCACGTACAGCACGCGCATGTCGCGGCCCACGCGCGCCACGCCGCCGGGCACATGCCGCAGCAGGTTGGCCATCAGCGCCTCCTGCGCATGGGCCGCCTCTTCGGCCTGGTGGTGGGCCGTGATGTCGGTCTGCACGCCGTCCCACAGCACCCGGCCGTCGTCCAGCAGCCGGGGCGACGAGCTGAGGTGCATCCAGCGCACCTCGCCATCGGTGCGGCGCACGCGGATGGCGATCTCCATGCTGGACATGGTCAGGAAGGACTGCAGCTCCGCGCGGCGCAGCGGCAACAGATCGTCTTCCAGGACCTGGCGGTACAGCACGTCCGGGTCGGCCAGCACATCTTCCACGCGCACGCCGTTGAGCCGCTCGATGGCCTCGCCCATGTGGACGAAGCGCGCGCGGCCGTCCAGCTCGCGCACCGCCTGGAAGAGCACGCTGTGCGGCAGGTTGCGGCCCAGCAGCAGCATGCGCCCCTCGCTCGCGCGCACGCGCGCCTCGGCCTCCTGCAGGCGGGCAAAGGGCAGCCGGATGCCCGCATGGAACACCGCCTGGAAGAGCAGCGCGTAGGCCACCACGCGCAGCACATGCGCCAGCGGCCCGCCGATGGGCGAATGACCGCTCAGCAGGGCCACCGTCAGCTCGCCAGCGCTGAACACGGCAGCCGCCCAGCCGAAGGCACGCTCGCGCGGCTGCGCATGGGGGGCCGCATTGCGCAGCAGCAGCACCGCCGACGCGGCCAGCACGGCCGCCAATGCCAGGGCCAGTCCCTGGCGCAGCCCCCCGCCGGCCGCCTGCGCAAACCATGCGGGCAACGGCCCCAGCGCCGAAACCACCGTGAGCACGGTGGCGCACGCCGCCCCCGCAAGCCAGAGGCGCGCCGGCCCCCGCGCCGTGACCTGCAGCGCGGTCAGCAGCAGCGTGCCCACCTCGGCCACGCGCGCCACGGTGCTGAGCCACAGCGAGATGTGGGCGGTGCCGGGGGGCATGTGCACCGGCGTGGAATGCGCCAGCACGCCGTGCAGGAAATTGCACGCGGCGGCCAGACCGAAGCCGACCACCAGCACGTTGGCGCGTGCCTGCTCGCGCAGGTCCAGCGTATGCAGGGACACCGACACGACCAGCAGCCCTAGCAGCACGGCCATCAGCTCGGTGAAGGGCTCGAAACCGTGCTGCGCACCTTCACCCTGGCCGAGGATCTGCACCACGGGCACGATCACCAGGGCCAGCAAGGTCACAACCAGCACGACGGTGAAGGCCGGCGCGCCCTGCAGCTCGGAGCGCGCAAGCGGAGGGGGGGTGGACTGTGCGGGGGTCACGCTGCAAGTGTATCGACGAGACAGGCGGTTGTTCACGCTGTTTTTCACGCAGGCAAACCCTGCCCTGGCGCCCCCACCGCAACGCCTGGGCAGACCATGAAAGACGGGGCTGGCGCCCCGTCGAGCCTTCCGCAGCTGCCTCAGAACGTGTTTACGATCTCAGCCCTGCAGCAGCTGGCGCAAGACGAACGGCAGGATCCCGCCGGCCTGGTAATAGTCCACCTCGATGGGGGTGTCGATGCGCAGGGTCACCGTCACCTCCTCTTGCGTGCCGTCGGCGCGGCGGATCACCAGCCTGGCATCGCTTTGCGGGGTGAGAGCGGGGTCGGGCACCACGTCGATCACCTCGTCGCCGGACAGCCCCAGCGTCTCCCACGATTCGCCGGGCTTGAACTGCAGCGGCAGCACGCCCATGCCCACCAGGTTGGAGCGGTGGATGCGCTCGAAACTGCGCGCCACCACGGCCTTGATGCCGAGCAGCTGGGTGCCCTTGGCCGCCCAGTCGCGGCTGGAGCCCGTGCCGTATTCCTCGCCTGCGAAGATCACCGTGGGCGTGCCCTGGGCCATGTACTGCATGGCGGCGTCGAAGATGAACATCTTCTCGCCGTGCAGCGCGCCTTCGCTCTGGAACACCGTGACGCCGCCTTCCTCGCGCGAGCCATCGGGCTGCGGCGGGATCATCAGGTTCTTGATGCGCACATTGGCAAAGGTGCCGCGCATCATCACGTCGTGGTTGCCCCGGCGCGCGCCGTAGCTGTTGAAGTCCTGCTTCATCACGCCGTGCTGCAGCAGCCACTGGCCGGCGGGCGAGCTTTCCTTGATCGAGCCTGCGGGCGAGATGTGGTCGGTGGTGATGGAGTCGCCGAACAGCGCCATGATGCGGGCGCCCAGTACGGACGGAAGTATGGCCTGTTTTTGGCCTTCAGCGCTTTCTGGTATTGAGTTTGTAGCTTCCTTTTCAATAGCAAACTGCTGAAAAAACGGGGGTTCGGCGATGTAGGTGCTGGCGGGCCAGGTGTAGACATTGCCGCTCACGCCCGAGATCTTTTCCCAGAGTTTTCCGGGGTCGGAGGCCACCTTGGCGTAGTTCTCGCGGAACGCCTTGCCGTTCATCGCGAACTGCAGCAGCGCGTGCACCTCGTCGCTGCTGGGCCAGATGTCGCCCAGGTAGATGTCCTTGCCGCCCCGGCCCTTGCCCACGGGCTCGGTCATCAGGTCCTTGAGCACCGTCCCGGCGATGGCGTAGGCCACCACCAGCGGCGGGCTGGCCAGAAAGTTGGCCTTGATGTTGGGGTGGATGCGGGCCTCGAAATTGCGGTTGCCCGACAGCACGGCCGCGCACACCAGATCGTTGCCGGTGATGGCTTCGTTCAGCTCGGGCGTGAGGTCGCCCGCGTTGCCGATGCAGGTGGTGCAGCCGTAGCCCGCAATGGCGAAGCCCAGCTTTTCCAGATAGGGCAGCAGGCCGGTCTGCGTGAGGTATTCGGTGACGATGCGCGAGCCGGGCGCGAGCGAGGTCTTGATGTGCGGCTTGACCTTGAGGCCTGCCTCCACGGCCTTTTTGGCCAAGAGGCCTGCGGCCAGCAGCACGCTGGGGTTGCTGGTGTTGGTGCAGCTGGTGATGGCGGCGATCAGCACGTCGCCGTTGCCCACCGACACATCGCCCCCGCGGCTGGCCTGCTGGGCGGGCACCTCGGCATGCGCGGCAGCCAGCGTGGGCTTGTTCTGCTCCATCTCGACCAGAAAGCGCGGCGCGCCGGTGGGGGCGGGCGTTTCCTCGGGCGCGGCGGCGGCGGGGGGCAGCTCGCGGGTGCGCACCTGGTGGCGCGTGTGCAGCAGCTCGGCCGGGCGGTTGAAGCCGTTCTGCGCACTCGGCTTGCTGAACAGATCGGCAAACTGGGCGCAGACGTTGCCCAGCTCGATGCGGTCCTGCGGGCGCTTGGGCCCGGCCAGGCTGGGGGTGACCGTGCCGAGGTCCAGCGTGACGACCTGGGTGTAGTCGATCTCGCCCGCCAGCGGCACGCCGAACAGGCCCTGCGCCTTGAAATACGCTTCAAACGCTTCGATCTCGGCCTTGGTGCGCCCGGTGCCCTTGAAATAGTCCAGCGTCTTTTCATCCACGGGGAAGAAACCCATGGTGGCGCCGTATTCGGGCGCCATGTTGCCGATGGTGGCGCGGTCGGGCAGCGACAGGGTGCGCGTGCCCTCGCCGAAGAACTCGACGAACTTGCCCACCACCTTGTGGCGGCGCAGGATCTCGGTCACGGTGAGCACCAGGTCGGTGGCCGTCACGCCCTCGCGCAGCTGGCCCTTGAGCTCAAACCCCACCACGTCTGGCGTGAGGAAGTACACCGGCTGGCCCAGCATGGCGGCCTCGGCCTCGATGCCGCCCACGCCCCAGCCCACCACGCCGATGCCGTTGATCATGGTGGTGTGGCTGTCGGTGCCCACCAGGGTGTCGGGGTAGTAGAGGTTCTCCTTGTTCTTGTGCACGCCGCGCGCCAGGTATTCCAGATTCACCTGGTGCACGATGCCGAAGCCCGGCGGCACCACGCCGAACGTGTCGAACGCCTGCATGCCCCACTTCATGAACTCATAGCGCTCGCGGTTGCGCTGGAATTCGAGCTTCATGTTCAGGTCGAGCGAATTCTTCTTGCCGTAGTGGTCGATCATGATCGAGTGGTCCACCACCAGGTCCACCGGCACCAGGGGCTCGATCTTCTTGGGGCTCTTGCCCAGGCGCGCGGCCGTGCTGCGCATGGCGGCCAGGTCGGCCAGCAGCGGCACGCCGGTGAAATCCTGCAGCACCACGCGCGAGACCACGAACGGAATCTCGTCGGTGCGCACACCGTTGGGCGCCCAGCGGGCCAGCTGCTCCACATGTTCGGGCGTCACCTTGCGGCCGTCGCAGTTGCGCAGCACCGACTCGAGCACGATGCGGATCGACACCGGCAGGCGCTTGACTTCAGGGAACTGCCGGGCGAGGGCCGGCAGCGAGTAGAACCGCCCCTCCTTGCCGGACGCGGTGCTGAACGTCTTCTGGGTGTTGGCAAAGGCGTGGCGGGCGGGCTTTGGCGACAACGCGGCGGAAACAGCCATGGCGAACTCCTGTGATAGGCAACAAGGCCTATTCTGGCAGCCTCGCTGAGGGGCGCAATCGTGGGGGCTTCAAAGGCACGCAGGCTGAGGGTGTGCACCTCAGCCTCTCACAAAATAACACTGAAAATGGCCGCAAGCGCTTATCCATCAAGCGCTTGCAGCTATCAAAAGCAAAGCAAACGGAGCGCAGGCTATGCCGCCGCCAGCCCGGGCAGGCGACGCGCGCCCATCCACTGCAGCTCGGCCAGCAGCGCCACCGACACCACATGCACCAGCAAATAGGCCTGGCCCAGCAGCGTGGGCGCCACCGGGCCCGCCACCAGCAGCACCAGGCTGGCCAGCGCCCAGCCCAGGTTGCAGGCGATCAGCAGCCCGAGCAGACTGCGGGGCATGCTGCGCGCGCTGGCAATGCGCACGGCCAGCGCGGCATAGCACAGCAGTGCCACGCCGGTGCCCACCAGCAGGTTCGCGGGCAGGCCCAGCCAGTCGGCCAGCTGCGCGGTGAGCAGCAGGTGCGCCGCGCCCAGCAGCACGCCCGTAGAGGCATCGAACCAGACAACAGCGCGCAGGACGGCAGGGGACGAGAGAAAGCTCAACATGGCAGGCTCCTTGGGATGAAAAAAACGTTGATGAAAAGGAAGAAATCGCTGGATACGGACTGCATGGTTGCCTGCGCTGCGCACGGCGTCGATGACGTGGGAGGTAATGGCCCGCACGCGCCTTGCGCCTAGGATTGCGGCCATGACCTCCCCGCAGCCCAACTCCTCCTCCGCCCCGTCCCGACGCGCGGCCCGGCATCCACTGCCCCGCCGCTCGGCGCCCGCCGGGCCTGCATCGTTCGGCGACCACCTGCGCAACTGGCGCCAGCAGCGGCACCTGAGCCAGCTGGAGCTGGCCGACGAAGCCGACATCTCGACCCGGCATGTGAGCTTCATGGAAACGGGCCGCACCAACCCCAGCCGCGACATGGTGCTGCGCCTGTGCGATCGCCTGGCCATCCCGCTGCGCGAGCGCAATGCCCTGCTGACGGCGGCCGGCTACGCGCCCATGTACCGCGAGCGCGCGCTGGACGACCCGGCGCTGGCCGCCGCGCGCCAGGCGGTGGAATGGGTGCTGAAGGGCCACGAGCCCTGCCCCGCCATCGCGCTGGACCGCTGCTGGAACGTGGTGGCCGCCAACCAGGCCGCCCAGGCGCTGCTGGCGGCCCACGTGAGCCCGGCGCTGCTGGCGCCGCCCATCAACGTGTTTCGCCTGAGCCTGCACCCCGAGGGGCTGGCGCCGCGCATTGCCAACCTGGCCCAGTGGCGCGCGCATTTGTTCGAGCGCCTGCGCCAGCAAATACAGGCCACGGCCGACCCCGCCCTGATCGCGTTGCAGGCCGAACTGCAGCAATATCCCGCTCCGGTCGACGCGAGCCCCCTGGTGCTTGAGGGGGAATTGCTGGGCGTGGTAATGCCCTTTTGCTTTGAGAGCGTGCATGGCATGCTCTCTCTGATCAGCACCACCACCATATTCGGCACGCCGGTGGATGTCACGCTACAGGAATTGGCGGTGGAATCGTTTTTTCCGGCCGACGAATTCACCGCACGGGTATTGCGCAGCATGTCGCCGCAGGGCGCGGCGAATGCGGAATCAACTTGAAGGCTGCCGCGTCAGTCCTTGCGGCAGCACGGATGCCGCAAACCGGCCGCCTGCATAATCGGCCGCCCGTAAAAAATGCCCGCAGATGCGGGCTTTCTGGGCAACGGAGTGAAAGCCGAATTGGCGGACCTTCTGGCTCTGCGCGGCGTGGGCGCAAATGCTGCTTTACCGCCTTGCCGCCTTGCCGCTTAAATCGCAAACTTCTCGCGGTCCTGGTTTTGAATCCATTTGGGGGCCTTGCCACGGCCTGTCCAGGTCTGACCGGTGGCGGGGTCGCGGTATTTGGGAGCAACCTTGGTGCCAGCGGTGGAACTGCGGCCGGTTTTGCCTGCGGACTTGCCGGCAGGGAAAACATCTTGTGCCGTCAAACCATGCTCTGCCACCAGAGCGCGAACCTGGGCCACGGCGTCCGACAATTCACGGCGACGTGCCTCGTTGATTTGTTGCTCGAGGGCTTCGCGCTGCTTCAACAGTTCTTTGTAGCTGGTCATGGTGGATTGCATTTAAAAGAAGGTGGACGACGGGCGGATTATAGGAATATTGCACTGCCGTGGGCGGCAATTGAAAAAAAATCTTCACACACTGCGGTCATTACCTACCGCGCAGCGCCGCCGGGCAAACCCAGCGCAGGGGCAAGAGCCCGCGGGTTCTGCTCCAATATGCGGCCGATAAAAACCATTCGCATCGGGCCGGCCTGAATGGGTGTGCAAGCGCTGCAGCGTCAGGATGACTCGGAATATTTTCGCTGACGCACACCGAAACCCGTACCGCCGGGGCGCAGGGCATCTGCAGTGAATTGCAGATTTAAGGATGTCCTGCATAACTCCCTGCGGTCCGTGATATCGCGTCTCGGGCGGTCCGCTACGTTGCTTTTCTTGCCAATAGCCGCGCTATTGGCTGCAAAAAGACGCCTTGCGGCCCATCCCGATCAGCACTACCACGCACTCGCGAGGGTTATGCAGGACATCCTTAACCCGCCGGGCACCCACAATGCACCGAAAATCGGTGCGGCATTCCCCCTCTCCTTATCACATCCATGGCTCTTTACTGTATTGGCGATATCCAGGGCTGCGACAGCGCGCTGGTACGGCTTCTGGACGAAATCGGCTTTTCTGCGAGCCGCGACACGGTGTATCTGCTGGGCGACCTGGTCAACCGGGGCCCCGATTCGGCCGCCGTGCTGCGCCGCTGCATGCGCCATGGCGACGCCATCCGCTGCGTGCTGGGCAACCACGACCTGCACCTGCTGGCTGCTGCGGCGGGCGCCCGCAAGCCTTCGCGGCGCGACACGCTGGCCGGCGTGCTCGACGCGCCAGACCGCGAGGCCCTGCTCGCCTGGTTGCGCCAGCAGCCCCTGGCCCGTTCGCACGACCTGGCCGGGCAGGCCTTGCTGATCGTGCATGCCGGTGTGCTGCCCGCGTGGACGGCGGCCGACGCGCTGGCCCTGGCCGACGAGGTGCAAGCGGTGCTGCGCGGCCCCGGCCTCGCGGGCTTTCTGCACACCATGTACGGCAACACGCCCGACCGATGGAGCGATGCCCTCACCGGCACCGACCGGCTGCGCGTGATCGTGAACGCCTTCACGCGGCTGCGCCTTTGCACCGCCGACGGGGTGATGGATTTCGAGAGCACCGAAAGCGCCGAAGCCGCGCCCCCGGGCCTGATGCCGTGGTTCGACGTGCCGGGGCGGCGCACGGCAGGCACGGTGATCGCCTTTGGCCACTGGTCCACGCTGGGGGGGCTCAACCGCCCCGACCTGCTGGGGCTGGACACCGGTTGCGTGTGGGGCGGTTGCCTGAGTGCCGTGCGCTTTGGCACCACCCTGGCCGAGCGCGAGTTGCTGCAGGTGCACTGCGAGCAGGCACAGCAGCCGGGCTGAGGCGGCTGAAGCGGCTGGCACGGACGGAGGCGGGCCGCGTGGCCGCCAGCGTTACGCTACCTTTTTGATAGCTATCAGCGCTTAACCAGTAAGCGCTGGGCCTTGTTTTGACCCAAGATTTGAATCAGGACTGGGCTGAACTCTCAGGCTGCACCACCGCCTTGAACAACGCGGCCACCTTGCGCTTGGGCTTGATGTTGGCCGAGATGCTGCTGCGCGGCGCGGCCTTGGTGGCCTCCCAGGCGGGGGCGGCGTCCGCGGGCGCGCTGGCCTCGTAGGGCTTCTCGAAAAACGGGTCGCGCGAGATCGGGGCGGGACGGAAGCCCCGGTGCTGGTCACGCGGCTCGCGGGACTCGCGGCCTCCCCGATGGTCGCGGTCACGTTCGCGGTCTCGGCGCGGGCCGCCGATGGCATCGCGCCCGTCGCCCGTCTCGCCCGCTTCACGCCAGGCGCGGCGGCCGTCGTTGATGCGGCCCCGGGGCTGGTCCTCGTCGTACTCGATGGCTTCGAGCTCGATCTTCTTCTTGATGAGCTTTTCGATGTCGGCCACCAGGCGGGTGTCGCTGCCGGACACCAGCGTCACGGCCAGGCCCGACGCGCCCGCGCGCCCCGTGCGGCCGATGCGGTGCACGTAGTCCTCGGCGTTGAAAGGCACGTCGAAGTTGAACACCGCCGGCACGTCCTTGATGTCGAGGCCGCGCGCAGCCACGTCGGTGCACACCAGCAGGTCGACTTCGCCCTTTTTGAACGCCTCCAGGGCCTTCAGGCGCTCGTCCTGGCTCTTGTCGCCGTGCAGCGCGGCGGTCTTGAGGCCCTCACGCTCCAGGCTGCGGGCCAGGCGCGCGCAGCCCAGCTTGCTGTTCACGAAGATGAAGGCCTGCTTGATGCTGCGGCTCTTGAGCACCTGGTGGATGGCGCGGCGCTTGTCATCGTCGCCCGCGCTGTAGAAGCGCTGTTCCACGGTGGACGCCGTCTCGTTGGGGCGGGCCACCTCGATGGTGATGGGGTTTTGCAGGTAGCTGCTGGCCAGGCGCTTGATCTCGGGCGAGAAGGTGGCGCTGAACAGCAGCGTGGTGCGGGTCTTGGGCAGATAGCTCAGGATGCGCTGCAGGTCGGGCAAAAAGCCGATGTCCAGCATGCGGTCGGCCTCGTCGAGCACCACATATTCGACCTGGTTGAGCACCGCGTTCTTGGCCTCGATGTGGTCGAGCAGGCGGCCGGGCGTGGCCACCAGCACCTCGACGCCCTTTTTCAGCTCCAGGGTCTGGGGTTTCATGTCCATGCCGCCGAACACCACGGTGCTGCGCAGCTTGGTGTGCTTGGCATACAGCGCGATCTGCTGGGCCACCTGGTCGGCCAGCTCACGCGTGGGCAGCAGCACCAGGGCGCGCACCGGGTGGCGGGCGGGCGAGGTGGAGCTGTTCTCGTGCTTGAGCAGGCGCTGCAGCAGCGGCAGCGAGAACGCGGCCGTCTTGCCGGTGCCGGTCTGCGCGGCGCCCATCACGTCCTGGCCGGTCAGCACCACCGGAATGGCCTGCGCCTGGATGGGCGTCATGGACTCGTAGCCCATCTCGGCCACGGCACGCGCCAGCGGCTCGGCCAGCGAAAGATTCGAAAAGGAAGTTGTCATTGAAAGCGTGTTTCTAGGCGACGCCGGGTATGTCTGAGCAATGTGGCAGGCCCGGCGGGCGGGCAGGCTGCAAGGCGCAAACCGCAGCGATGACCGGTGTTATGCGGTGGGATCGCCAAGGATTTGCAACGCCACAAACCGGTCCCGGCATGGAAATGCGCCGTGCGCAATGGGCTGGTTCAGCGTTGCCTGAGCCCCCTATTGTCGCACCGGTGGCCCAAAACCCGATTTTTGCGGCAACGGATGTGCTACCGCAGGCCCTGCAGCCACACGCCTGTGTGGTCCATTACTACAATTTTCATAGCTACAAACCGTTACTCATAAAGCGCTGAGGCGGATTTTAAGCATTGAATTTCATTCCAGCACCGCCCGCAGCTGCCGCGTGGTGGCGGCCAGGCGCCTCGCCCCGATCTGGGCGAGGTTATTCATCACCGTGAGCGCAGCCGCCGGGTGCCGGGCCGCCCACGCGTCGAAGTCGGCGCGCGTGAGCCGCACGAGGTGCGCCGTGCCGCGCTCCACCCCGGCGCTGGCGGTGCGTGCGGCGCCGTTCAGAAAAGCCATCTCGCCAAACGCCATGCCGGGGCCCACGGTGGCCAGGCGCAGGCCCTGGTCGGGCGGCCACTGCGTGACCAGCATGATGTGGCCCGACTGCACCACCAGCAGGTCGTGGTCGGTGTCGCCCGCGTTGAACACCACCCCTTGCGCAGGCACGGTCGTGTGCTGCAGCACCGCCAGCAGCGCCTCGGCCGCCTCGCGCGGCACGCCCTCGCCGATCTCGCCCAGCAGGTCGGTCTCGGGGCGCGCGGGGCGGTCCTGCAGCGGGCGCTGCGACAGGATGCCGGCCTCGGCCCATTCCAGCGCCCGGTCCAGGTCGGCAAAACTGCGCACCTGCTCGCCCGCGTGCTCGGCGGCCGTCCGGTCCAGCGCCGCCACGGCGGCCGCCACGCCTTGCTGGCCCAGGTCGCGCAACAGCGCGCGCAGCTGGGCCAGGGCCGTGCTGTCCCACGCGGGCACGCGGCTGGCATCCAGGATCACCCAGCGGTGGCGAGGCTGCAGCATCAGCCGCACCTGCTCGGCCAGGTGGGCGGCCACGCCGAACGACATCACGCCCTGCAGCTCGAACACCGCCACCTGGTTCATGCGCGGCGCGAGCCACACGTCCGAGCCCGCGCGGCGCAAGCGGCGCGATCGCAGCTCGCCCTCCAGCCGCACATGGCGCAGCACCTTGGCGGCCGAGTCGTGCAGCAGCACAAAGGTGGCCACCACCAGCCCGGCCACCAGCGCGCCCACGCCCCCCATCACCGCAAACACCAGCGCCACCAGCCAGCTCTGCGCCCAGGTCACCCGCGAACGGCGCGCATAGCGCCACGACCACATCAGGCCCGGCACCTGCAGCAACCCGGCCAGCACCAGCCCGCCCGCCAGGCAGGCCATGGGCACCCAGTGCAGCCACCAGGCGCCCGTCACGGCCACGCCCAGCATGATGCCGGCGTGCCAGCGCGGGCTGCGGGCCAGTGCGCTGCGCTCAGCCCCGGCCTGCGCCAGCACGATGCGCGAGCGCGATGCGCTGGTGGACGCGGGGATCATGCCCACCAGCCCGCACAGCGCGCCCAGCAGGCTCTCGCGCCTGAGCGCCAGGTTGGCGTTGCCGCGCAGGCCGTGGTCCAGCTCCAGTTCCTGGTTGAAGACGAGTATTTCGAGGCTGTTGACCAGCGCCATCAGCAGCGCCAGCACCACCAGCGCCGGTCCCTGTTCGCGCGCCAGCGCCAGCCAGGGGATGCCCGTCCAGTCGGGCCACAGGGGCCACGCGAACGCGCTGGGCGGCGCGGCGCGCGCAAACACCGCGTCCAGGCCCTGGCCCCACAGACCCGCCACGGCCACCGCCAGCGCCACCAGCACCACGGCCGTGAGCAGGCCCGGCATGTGCGGCCAGCGGCGGCGCAGCGCCCAGGCCAGCGCCACCACGCCCACGGCGGCCAGCGCATGCCAGGCGGTGCGCACATCCCAGGCCATGTCCGCGCCGGCACCAAACCCGTTGTGCACCTGCCCCAGCACCATCGACAGGCCCACGCCCGCCGCAAAGCCGTGCGTGACCGAAATGGGCAGAAACCGCGCCACCGAGGCCAGCCGCAACACCCCCAGCAACCACTGGAAGACAAAGGCCAGCGCCACCGTGGCCCCGCTCACGGCCAGCACCTGCCGGGCGCTCAGCCCCAGCGCGGGTGCGGCGCCGTGGGCGGTGGCCAGCACGGCGGCAAACAGCAAGGCCACCACGGTGGTCGGCGCATACACCACGCCCGGGCGCGGCAGCACCAGGGTGAGCAGCAGGCCCGGCAGCGCCGCAGACCACAGCGCAAGCGCGGCCAGCGAATGCTCGGCCGCCAGCGGTGCAAAAGCCAGCAGGCCCAGCCCCACCGCATGCGGCACGGTGACCGCCGCGGCCGACCACGCGGCCGCCACGCCGCCCGGGCTGGCGCCAGGCGCTGCGGAGGGTTCGGCGAGGGCGGGAGACCGCATGACAGGCCCGCAGGTTGTGGACGGCAGCCCGCTACAGGCTGGCGGCCGAGAACGTGTCGCAGCCCTTCACGCTGCCGTTCTGCAGGCCGTTGCGAAACCAGCGCTGGCGCTGCGCGCTGGTCCCATGGGTGAAGCTCTCGGGCACCACAGCGCCGCCCTGGGCGCGCTGCAGCGCGTCGTCACCGATCTTGGCTGCCGCGTTCATGGCCTCTTCCACATCGCCCTGCTCCAGGATCTGGCGCGCGTTCTGCGCATGGTGGGCCCACACGCCGGCAAAGCAGTCGGCCTGCAGCTCCAGCCGCACCGACAGCGCGTTGTACTCGGCCTTGCTCACGCGGCCGCGCATCTGGTCCACCTTGCCGCTGATGCCCAGCTGGTTCTGCACATGGTGACCCACCTCGTGGGCAATCACATAGGCCTGGGCAAAGTCGCCGGGCGCGCCGAGGCGGTTCTTGAGGGTTTCGTAGAAGCCCAGGTCGATGTACACCTTCTGGTCGGCTGGGCAGTAGAACGGCCCCATCGCCGCCTGCCCCGTGCCGCAGGCGGTGGGCGTGGCGCCGCGAAACAGCACCAGCCGCGGCTCCTGGTAGCGGCCACCGCCCTGGCGGAACAGCCCGCCCCACACGTCCTCGGTGTCGGCCAGCACGGTGGACACGAACCGGGCCAGGGTGTCATCGGCCGGTGGGCGCTGCGCGGGGCCCTGGGTCTGCACCTGGGCGGGCGGGCCGCCCCCACTGAGCAGGCCCAGGAGGGTCAGCGGGTTGATGCCCAGCACCCAGCCCCCCACCAGGGCGACGACGATGGTGCCGATGCCGATGCTGCGGCCCCCGAAGATCGGCGCCCCGCCTCCTGCGCCGCCGCCACGGCGGTCTTCCACGTTGTCCGACTGGCGATTGCCTTCCCATTTCATGCCGCATCTCCCACGCGCCCCGGTGTGCGGGGCCTGCCTGGGCCGCATGTTACGCGCGGGCGGCGCCCGGTGGCGTCCGGTGGCGGTGGGCCGTTACCATCGGCGCCTGCCCACGGCTGCTTGTTCCCCATGCTCCCTGACCCACTGCACGGCCCCGTGATCCTGCTTACCGGCTTCGACCCCTTCGGCGGCGACACCGAAAACCCCAGCTGGCTCATTGCGCAGGCGCTGCACGGCCAGAACGTCGCCGGGCATGGGGTGGTGGCGGCCCAACTGCCCACGGTGTTCGGCGCGTCGCTCGTGCACCTGCAGGCGCTGCTCGCGCGGCACCAGCCCGCGATCACGCTGTGCCTGGGCCAGGCGGGCGGGCGCGGCGCGCTGTCGCTGGAGCGCGTGGGCATCAACATCAACGATGCGCGCATTGCCGACAACCAGGGCCACCAGCCCATCGACACGCCGGTGGTGCCGGACGGCCCGGCGGCGTATTTCGCCACCCTGCCGATCAAGGCCATGGCGCGCGCCGTGCAGCAGGCCGGCGTGCCGGGCGAGGTGTCGCAGACGGCCGGCACCTTCGTATGCAACCACGTGATGTACGGCCTGTTGCACCTGCTGGCGGGCGGTGCCGGGCCCGCCGGGGCGCGGGGCGGCTTCATGCACGTGCCCTGGCTGCCCCGGCAGGGCACCCCGGGCCTGCCGCTGCGCGACATGGTGAGGGGTGTGCACGCCGCGCTGTGGGCTGCGGCACTGAACCCGCACGACTGGCCCCTGGGCGCCGGCGCCCTGCACTGACGTTTCAACCGGCGGAATCCATGCGTTTCCCGGCCCCAGCCTTGGATCGTCCCATGGTTCTCAGGATTTGCCCGCTTCTGGCCTTGGCGGGCGCTGTGTAGAGTTCCTGGCATGTCTTCCCCTCTCTCCGGCTCGCTGGATGCCGACGCCACCGCCGCCTGCCTGCCCTGGCGTGCGCTGGCCGACGAAATTGCCGCCCTGCTGCAGGACAGCACCGTGGTGGTGCCGCCGCGCAGCGTGGTGGGCCTGGCCGGGGGCGCGCATCTGTTCGTGATGCCCGCGTCCGACCAGCAGGTGGCGATGACCAAGCTGATCACGCTGACCCCCGCCAACGCGGGCACGGGCCGCGCGTCCATCCAGGGCGATGTGGTGGTGTTCGATGTCGCCACCGGCGAGCGCCGCCTGGTGCTGGACGGCCCCACCGTCACCGCGCGCCGCACCGCTGCCGTGTCGTTGCTGGCGGCGCAGCGCCTTGCGCCCCGGGCAGAAGGCCCGCTGTTGGTGGTGGGCGCCGGCGTGCAGGGCACCGCGCACGCACAGGCCTTCATCGAGGGGTTGGGCGTGCAGGAGGTGTGGATCGTTTCGCGCAGCGCAGCCAGCGCCGACGCCATGGCCCGGCAGGTGCGGGCGCTGGGCGCCACGGCGCGCGTGGTGGACGACGCCGACGCCGCCTTGCCCCACTGCCCGCTGGTCGCCACCTGCACCCCCGCGCAGCAGGTGGTGCTCACGGCCCTGCCGCGCGAGGATGCCTTCATCGCCGCCGTGGGCGCCTACACCCCCGAACAGGCCGAACTGTCGGCCGCGCTGTGCACCCATCTGGCGCTGCACGGGCAGCTGGCCGTGGACACCGAGGAGGCCGCCCACGAGGCGGGCGACCTGCTGCGTGCGGGCATCAGCCTGGCGGCGGTTCCCACGCTGCGCGACGTGGTGCGCGGCCCGTTCACGGCGCGGCCGGGGCCGGTGCTGTTCAAGGGCTGCGGCTGGGCGGGCTGGGACCTGGCTGCCGCACGGCTCGCGCTGCGGACGGGGGCGCCCACCCCGGCCGAAAAAGACCCGGCCGCGCCATGATGTGGCAAGCCCGCTTTTCGGACCAGAGCCTGCGCGTGCAGCTCGCGCTGGTTTTCGGATCGCTGGTGGTGCTGGTGTCCGTGCTGCTTTCGCTGGCGTTTGGCGAGCTGCTCAAGCAAAGGCTGCAGCGCGATGCAGGTGTGGCGCTGCAGATCGTGGCCGAGAACGCCGGCACGCTGCTGGCCAATGGCCTGATGGAGCGCAGCCTGGAGGCGGAAGTGCTGGCCAGCTCGGCCCAGGTCTGGTCCCACGGGCTCGACACGCCCGAGGCGCGGCACATGCTGGCACGCGCGCAGGCCATGCACCCCAACAACCTGTGGATCGGGGTGGCGGATGCCAACGGCGTGGTGCGGTCGGCCACGAACGGCATGCTCGAAGGCCAGAGCGTGGCCCAGCGCCCCTGGTTCCAGGCGGGGCTGGAGCAGGGCCACGTGGGCGACGTGCACCCGGCCAAGCTGCTCGAAGCCCTGTTGCCGCCGCTGGCCTCCGGCGAGCCTTACCGCTTTGTGGACTTTGCCGCGCCCATCCGCATCGGGGCGCAGACCGTGGGCGTGCTGGGCATCCACGGCAGCTGGGAGTGGACCCGCGAAGTGCTGGAAAGTCTGACTCCGCCCCGGTCGGAAAACAACGCGCTGGAGCTTTTCATCTTCGACCGCGAGGGCCGCATGATTCTGGCGCCTGCCGCCCAGGCCCACGCGTTGCAGACTGCGGGCCAGCAGCTGCCCGAGGGCGTGAACATCAACAACAACCGCGATGGCGGCCACGTGGACACGGCCGTGGTGCCCTGGCGGGACGGGCGCCGCTATCTCACGGCGGCCACCCAGTTGCAGCCGCGCAATGCGGCCAGCGACCTGGGCTGGCGCATCGTGGCGCGTCAGCCGGTGGAGCTGGCATTTGCCGAGGCGCGCAACACCGTGCGCATGGCGCTGGGCATGGGGGTGGTGGCCGCCCTGTTCGCCTCGTTGCTGGCATGGATGGCGGCGCGCCGCCTGAGCGAAGACCTGGACGACCTGGCCGACGCGGCCAGCGCCGTGGAAGCCGGCCAACCCGGCGCGCGCCTGCCGTCCGTGCGCAGCAACCGCGAGGTGCAGAAGCTGTCGGGCGCGCTGAACCGCATGACGCACCGCCTGCTCTCGGCACGCGAGGCGATGGAAGAAACCGTGCGGCAGCGTACGCTGGAACTGGAAGCCGCCAACCGCGCGCTGGACCTGCAGGCCCGCACGGACGCGCTGACCGGGCTGCTCAACCGGCGCGGGTTTGAAGCGCAAATGGAATTTGCCATGGCTGTCGCGCGCCGTAGCGGGCGGCCCTTGAGCCTGGTGGCGGTCGACGTGGACCATTTCAAGCGTGTGAACGACACGCACGGCCACGACGCGGGCGACGAGGTGTTGCGCCGCCTGGCCCGCACCCTGGTGGAGCGCCTGCGCGCCTGCGACGTGGTGGCCCGGCTGGGGGGCGAGGAATTTGTGGTGCTGCTGCCGGACACCGACCTGGAGGGAGCCCGCGCCACCGCACAAGCGCTGGTGGACGCCATGGCGGCGCAGCACGACCCCGTGGTCGGCGCCATCACCGTCAGCGCCGGGGCCACCGCCCTGCGCGACGCGCAGGAAAAGGCCGCAGACCTGATTCGCCGCAGCGACGCCGCGCTGTACGACGCCAAGCGCAACGGCCGCAACTGCGTCGCCGTGGCGGACTGAGCCCGCCGCCTGCCGGTCCGCAGGCTCAGTGCAGCGTGCCGGAATCCTTGAGCACGTCGGCAGCCACCTCGGGCCGGGCATCGAAATACGCTTGCAGCTCGTCCGCCAAGGCATGCAGGCCGTCGTCGGGCAGTTGCCGCGCGGCGGCCAGCTGCAGCCGGGCGTAGGGGCGGTGCCCCAGCATCATGGCGGCGTTCACGCAACGCCCGTGGGCCGCCATCTTGAGCATGAAGGCGTTGAGCCGCTCGCAGGGCCAATAGGTGGCGACGGCTGCGGGCGCGGCTTCTGGCGCGGGGGTAGAGGGCGCAGCGCCGCCCGGATACGCGCCACTGCCGCAAGGGTCTGCAGCGGCGACGTCAACGGGCTTGATGGCGGAAGGCCGGTCGGCCGATGGCTCCAGACCCGGTCGCTCTTGCGGCCGCGCGGGCCGGGCAGTCCCCGAGAACCATGCAGCCAGGGGTGCTGCCAGCGCGCCGATCCAGCCCGCTGCCGATGGCTGCACCGCTGCCGGTGCGGCCGAGGGGGATGAAAAAGTCAACATGGCAAGGCTCCTTTCCGATGCGACCCAGCATGCGCCGGGAACATGACATCGATGCTAAGAACCTTACCCCCCGTTGCATTTCGGCCAACGGGCCATGGGGGTGTAGGACGCTGGCGCAGCGCCGCGCGGGATGGCCTGTCCGCTGAGTGCGCACATCGGCGGTGCGGACGGGGCGCCCCCTGTCAGGCCTTGGGCAGCGTCACGCCCACCTGGCCCTGGTACTTGCCGCCCCGGTCGCGGTAGCTGACTTCGCAGACATCGTCCTTGTCGCTTTCGAAGAACAGCACCTGGGCGCAGCCCTCGCCGGCGTAGATGCGCGCGGGCAGCGGCGTGGTGTTGGAAAACTCCAGCGTCACGTAGCCTTCCCACTCGGGCTCGAAGGGGGTGACGTTGACGATGATGCCGCAGCGCGCATAGGTGCTTTTCCCCAGGCAGATGGTGAGCACGTTGCGCGGAATGCGGAAATATTCGACGGTGCGCGCCAGCGCAAAGCTGTTGGGCGGGATGATGCAGCTGTCGCCTTCGAAATCGACAAAGCTCTTTTCGTCGAAGTTCTTGGGGTCCACCACGGTGCTGTGGATGTTGGTGAACACCTTGAATTCAGGCGCACAGCGGATGTCGTACCCGTAGCTGCTGGTGCCGTAACTGATGATCTTGCGGCCCTCGACCTCGCGCACCTGGCCGGGCTCGAAGGGCTCGATCATGCCGTGCTCGTCGGCCATGCGGCGGATCCATCGGTCGCTCTTGATGCTCATGCTGCGCCTTTCACTATAGTTTTGATAGCTGCTGGCGCTTGATGATCAAGCGCCAAGGGCGTATTTTGCTTGAGAAATCACGGTTTCTTGCACCACCCGGTCGTCACCCAGCACGATCAGCGCAAACAAAAGCTCTTCCAGGTTGCGCGCCTGGCCCGTCTTGCGCGCCAGCAGCGGCGTGGCCTGAGGGTTCAGCACCACAAAATCGGCCTCGCAGCCGGGCTGCAGGTTACCCACCACGCCAGCCAGGCCCAGCGCCCGGGCAGCGCCCGCCGTGTGCTGCCACCACAGCTGCTGGGGCGACAGGCTCAGGCCCTGCTTGGTCTGTCCCTCGCGGCCCACGTAGTACGCGGCCATCATGGTCTTGAACGGGCTGAAGCTGGTGCCGCCCCCCACGTCGCTGGCCAGGCCGTAGCCAAAACCCACGCGGTCGGCCCCGGCGTAGTCAAAAAAGCCGCTGCCCAAAAACAGGTTGCTGGTGGGGCTGACGGCCGCCGTGGCGCCCGTGCGCTTCATCAGCGCGCGGTCTTCGTCGTCGAAGTGGATGCAGTGCGCGTACACCGCCCGCTCGCGCATCAGGCCGAAGTCGTCGTACACGCCCAGGTAGCTGCGCGAGGCCGGAAACAGCTCGCGCGCCCAGCGGATCTCGTCGAGGTTTTCCGCCACATGCGACTGGATCCACACGGCGGGGTAGCGCGCCGCCAGTTCGCCCGCGCCGCGCAGCTGCTCGGGCGTGCTGGTGGGCGCAAAGCGCGGCGTGATGGCATAGCCCAGGCGGTCCACGCCATGCCAGCGCTGGATGAGCGCCTCGGTGTCGACCAGGCTCTGCACGGTCTCGTCGCGCACGCCGTCGGGCGAGTGGCGGTCTTGCAGCACCTTGCCGGTGATGAGGCGCATCTGGCGCCGTTGCGCTTCGGCCATCAGCGCGTCCACCGACGCGGGGTGCGACGTGGCGAAGATCAGCGCCGTGGTCACGCCGTTGCGCAGCAGCTCGTCGATAAAGAAGCTGGCAACCTGAGCGCCGTAGGCCGGGTCCGCAAAACGCGACTCGTGCGGGAAGGTGTAGTTTTCGAGCCAGGGCAGCAGGCCGTCGGCGGGCGAGCCGATCACGTCGGTCTGCGGAAAGTGGATGTGCATGTCCACAAAACCCGGCGCGATGATGCGACCGGGCAGGTGCACCACGGGCTCCCCCGCAAACTGGGGCGCAAGCGCTTGCCAGGCGCCCGCGGCCAGCACGCGCTGGCGGCCCAGGGCATCAGGGCCTATGGCCAGCAGGCCGTCTTCGTCGTACAGGGCGCGGCCGTCGTCGGCAAAGCGCAGCAGGGCTGATCGGTATACAGGCATGGGGGCGAGCTTAGCGGGAGCCAGCGCCCTGCGCATACAGCGCGGCCCATAGTCAGTATGGGGGGATCAGGGTCTGGCGCGATTTGGCGGGATCAGTAGTCGTGCTCCACGCACCGCTCAAAAAAGTCCTTCAGTTTGTGCTCCCACACCCGCTTGTCGGCATTGCCCGCGAAGCTGGCCTCGAAGCTGTTGAAGGCCAGCTGGTAGGCATGCTTGGGCGTGAGGCCGGTTGCGGCAAACACCTGCGTGAAGTTCTCGTTGATGTAGCCGCCGAAGTACGCCGGGTCGTCCGAATTGACGGTGGCCGCCAGCCCGGCATCGAGCAGCTGGCCCAGGTTGTGGTCCGCCAGGTTGGGGAACACGCACAGCTTCTGGTTGGACAGCGGGCACACGGTGAGCGCAATGCGGTCCTGGGCCAGCCGCTGCATCAGCGCCGCGTCGTGCACCGCCTGCACGCCGTGGTCGATGCGCTCGACCTTGAGCACGTCGAGCGCGCTCCAGATATAGGCCGGCGGCCCCTCCTCGCCCGCGTGCGCCACGAGGTGCAGGCCCAACTCGCGGCAGCGTGCGAACACGCGGGCGAACTTCTCGGGCGGGTGGCCGACCTCGCTGCTGTCCAGGCCTACGCCCACGATCTTGTCGAGCAGGGGCATGGCCTGCTCCAGCGTCTCGAAGGCCGACTCCTCGCTCAGGTGCCGCAGAAAGCACAGGATCAGCGTGGCGCTGATGCCCAGCTCGTGGCGCGCATCCGCGCAGGCGCGGTGCAGGCCGTTGATCACGGTCTCGATGGCCACGCCGCGCTCGGTGTGGGTCTGCGGGTCGAAGAAGATCTCGGCATGCAGCACGTTGTCCTCTGCCGCGCGGCGCAGGTAGGCCTGGGCCATGTCGTAGAAGTCCTGCTCGTGCAGCAGCACGCTGGCACCGGCATAGTAGATGTCCAGAAAGCTCTGCAGGTTGGTGAATGCGTAGGCGCTGCGCAGCGCCTCCACATCGGCATACGGCAGGCTCAGGCCATTGCGCTGTGCCAGCGCGAAGATCAGCTCGGGCTCCAGCGAGCCTTCGATGTGGATGTGCAGCTCGGCCTTGGGCATGGCGCGCAGCAGGCCGGGCAGGCGCTCGGCAGAAATGGGCGGGACTTTGAACATCAGCAGACTCCGAAGGTGATGCCGCGCTGGCGCAGAAAGCGGCGGTAGGCGGATGATGCCTTGTCGGCAGCGGTATGCAACTCTGCGCGCAGGTCGAGCGGCAGGCGCTGCGGCATTTGCGACTCCAGCACCGGCTGGTCCTGCGTGAAGATGGTGTGCTGAAAGGCCTGCAGTTTCTCGTCGGGCGATTCGAAATCGGCCACGGCCAGGCGGAACCACACCCGGCTGTGCACGGGCGTCATGGGGCAGATGAACAGCGCAATCGATTCGCGCCAGCCGTCCACCGCCGTGGTGCCGGTCTCGGGCACCTTGGTCAGCACGGCGGCATAGGGCGCGGTGACCTCGTAGGTGTATTCGACCTGCGCGGGTGCGGTGGCGTGCAGGCTGGACTGTGGCTGCCAGGCCTTGCAGCCCGTGGCCCGCAGCCCGGTGGGCGTGGGCTCCACGCGGTAGTCGTCGATGGCAGTGGCATCGCGGCTGCCCAGCCAGCCTTCGTGCACGAATCCGAAGTGCGACATGTCGAGAAAATTCTCGATGATGCGCGGCGCGCTGGCGGCCACGTCGTAGGGGCCGCAGTGGAGCTTGCGCAGGCGCGCATCGTCTTCGGCCGCAAACGCAGGCGGCGGTGTGTCGCCGGGGGCCAGCCGCACCCACAGCAGGCCGTTGGCCTCGCAGGCCTCGAACGCCCGCGCGCAATGGCCGCTCGGCGGCACAAATGCTGGCAAGGCAGGCACGTGGGTGCACTGGCCACTGGCTGCAAACTGCCAGCCGTGGTACGGGCATTCCAGCCGCCCCGCCGCCGTGACGCGGCCCAGCGACAGCCGCGCGCCGCGGTGCGGGCACTGGTCGGCAAAGGCGCGCACGGCGCCCTCGGCATCGCGCCACAGCACCACGGGCTGCTCCAGCACCTGCACGGCCACCGGGGCCTGCGCCACCTCGCCCGCCAGCGCCACCGGGTGCCACAGACTGCGCTCCACCATCGGATTCTCCTGTCACACCAAAAACAAAGGGCTGCCCGCAGGCAGCCCTCCCACACGCAGGCCGCAAGCCGGGCCTGCAGCCGCTTGGCGAATTACTTCTTCTCGCCGCCCGGGATCTTGCCTTCCACGCCCTTGACGTAGAAGTTCACGCCGCCCAGGAACTTGTCATCGGCCACCACATCCTTGGCCAGCACTTCCTTGCCGTCCTGGCCCACGATCGGACCCTTCCAGATGTTGTAGGTGCCATCGGCCAGGCCCTTCTTGATCTCTTCGACCTTGGTCTTGATCTCGGCCGGCACGTCTTCGGCGATCGAGACGATGTCGATCGCGCCTTCCTTCACACCCCACCAGCTCTGGCCGGTGCTCCAGGTGCCATCCAGCGCGTCCTTGGTGGCCTTGATGTAGTAGGGGCCCCAGTTGATGATGGCCGAGGCCAGGTGGGCCTTGGGGCCGTAGGCGGTCATGTCCGAATCCCAGCCGAAGGCGCGCTTGCCCTTCTCTTGTGCCGTCTTCAGCACGGCCGGCGAATCGGTGTTCTGGAACAACACGTCAGCACCGCCATTGATGAGGCTGGTGGCGGCTTCGGTTTCCTTGGGTGGGCTGAACCATTCGTTCACCCACACCACCTTGGTCTTGATCTTGGGGTTGACCGACTGGGCACCCATCGTGAAGCTGTTGATGTTGCGGATCACTTCAGGGATTGGCACCGAGCCCACCACGCCCAGCGTGTTGGACTTGGTCATGGCGCCCGCGATCACGCCGGCCATGTAGGCGCCTTCATAGGTGCGGCTGTCGTAGGTGCGCACGTTGTCGGCGGTCTTGTAGCCGGTGGCGTGCTCGAACTTCACGTCCTTGAAGTCGGGCGCGATCTTCTGGATGGATTCCATGTAGCCGAAGGTCGTGCCGAAGATCAGCTTGTTGCCCTGGCTGGCCATGTCGCGCAGCACGCGCTCGGCATCGGCGGACTCGGGCACGCTCTCGACGAAGCTGGTCACCACCTTGTCGCCGAACTCCTTCTCGATGGCCTTGCGGCCGTTGTCATGCGCAAAGGTCCAGCCGCCATCGCCCACGGGGCCCACATAGGCAAATGCGATCTTCAGCGGCTCGGGCTTGGGTGCGGGCGCCGACGCCACAGGTGCGGGCGCAGGAGCGGGGGCCGGTGCGGGCTCTTCCTTCTTGCCGCAGCCCACCACGGCCGCAGCGGCCACGGCGGAGAGGGCTGCCACCTTGAGGAGAGAGCGTTTGCGCAGATCAGTCATGTCGGTTCCTTATCGATGAAGAAAAAAAGACGAGAGGCTTGCGGGACGAAAACACGCGATTATGGGCCGTTTCACCACCTGGTAAAGCCGGTCAAGCCAGCCCGGCCGCAGGGATCAGGCCCCCGGGTAGAACGGCTTGCCCAGCGATGCCGGCATGTTCACGCGGATCCAGGTCGGGTTGCGCGAGATCAGTGCCAGCACCACGATGGTGGCCAGGTAGGGCAGCATGGACAGCAGCTGGCTGGCCACCTGCACGCCCGTGGCCTGCAGGTGGAACTGCAGCATGGTCACGCCGCCAAACAGGTAAGCCCCAAGCAACACCCGTGCCGGGCGCCAGGTGGCAAAGGTGGTGAGGGCCAGCGCGATCCAGCCGCGCCCGGCCACCATGCCTTCCACCCACAGCGGGGTGTACACGGTGGAGATATAGGCCCCCGCCAGCCCGCACAGCGAGCCCCCGGCCACCACCGCAGCCAGGCGGATGCGGCGCACCGGGTAGCCCAGCGCGTGGGCCGATTCGGGCGATTCGCCCACCGAGCGCAGCACCAGCCCGGCGCGCGAGCGGTACAGGAACCAGATCAACCCCGCCACCAGCAGCATGGTGAGGTACACCAGCGGGTGCTGGCGAAACAGCGCAGGCCCCAGCAGCGGCACATCGCCCAGCACCGGAATGGCGTATTTGGGCAGCTCGGGCAGCTTGGCCTGCACGTAGCTGATGCCGGCAAAGGCCGAGAAGCCCACGCCGAACAGGCTCAGCGCCAGTCCCGTGGCGTACTGGTTGGTGTTGAGCCAGATCACCAGCACGCCGAAGATGGCGGCCAGCAGCGCGCCTGCCGCCATGCCCGCCACAAACCCCAGCCAGGTGTTGCCCGTGTGCACCACGGTGGCAAAGCCCGCAATGGCGGCGCAGAGCATCATGCCCTCGGCCCCCAGGTTGACGATGCCGGCCTTTTCATTGATGAGCAGGCCCAGGGCGGCAATCGCCAGCACGGTGCCCGCGCTCAGCGTGGCGCCGATGAGGAGTGCATACGATTCCATCACGCCACTCCTTTGCGTGCGCCCACCCAGCGGATGCGGTAGGCAATCAAGGTGTCGCAGGCCAGCAGCGTGAAGAGCAGCAGGCCCTGAAACACGCCGGTCAGCGATTTGGGCAGGCCCAGGCGCGACTGCGCGAGTTCACCGCCGATGTAGAACATGCTCATGAGGATGGCCGAGAGGATCATGCCCACCGGGTGCAGACGCCCCACAAACGCGACGATGATGGCCGCAAAGCCGTAGCCCGCCGGCACATAGGGCGTGAGCTGGCCGATGGGCCCGGCCACCTCCAGCGCACCCGCCAGGCCTGCCGCGCCGCCCGAGATCAAGAGCGCCGTCCACAAGGCCTTGCGCGACGAAAAGCCCGCATACCGCGCTGCCGCCGGGGCCAGCCCGCCCACCTGCTGGGCAAACCCCGCCCGCGTGCGGAACAAAAACACCCACAGCGCCGCCGCCCCGGCCAGCGCCAGCAGCAGGCCGATGGACACGCGCGAGCCCTGCATCAGGCGCGGGATCTGCGTGACCTTCTCGAAGGTCTTGGTCTGCGGGAAGTTGTAGCCCATCGGGTCCTTCCACGGCCCATACACCAGGTAGCCCAGCACCAGCGTGCCCACGTACACCAGCATCAGGCTCACCAGGATTTCGTTGGCGTTGAACTTGTCGCGCAGCAGGGCCGTGATCCCGGCCCACACCATGCCGCCCAGCACGCCGGCCACCAGAATGGCCGGCACGATCCAGGGGCCGGTGGTCTTGTCGGCCATGAGGGCGATGCCGCCAGCGGCCACGGCACCGATGACGAACTGCCCCTCGGCGCCGATGTTCCAGACGTTGGAGCGAAAGCACACGGCCAGCCCCAGCGCGATCAGCAAGAGCGGCGTGGCCTTGACCATGAGTTCGCCGATGGCATAGGGCGACTTGATGGGCTCCCAGAAGAACACCTGCAAGCCGCGCACCGGGTCCTTGCCCAGCGCCACGAACAGGGCCACGCCGATCAGCACCGTGACGGCCAGCGCCAGCAGCGGCGAGCCGTAGGTCCACAGGCGCGACGCCTGGGGACGCGGTTCGAGCTTAAGCATGGGCCAACTCCTTTGCCACGTGGGCAGGTGTGCGCGGCTGTTCCCACAGGCCGCTCATCCATTCGCCGATGCGCTCCACCGTGGCGTCCGCGCGCGGCACCGAAGGCGACAGCCGCCCCTTGGCCACCACGTGCAGGCGGTCGCAAATTTCAAACAATTCGTCCAGCTCTTCGCTGACCACCAGCACGGCGCAGCCCGCGTCGCGCAGTTGCAGGATGGCCCCGCGTATCTGCGCCGCCGCGCCCACGTCCACGCCCCAGGTGGGCTGCGAGACGATGAGCAGCTTCGGCGCGGCGTCGATCTCGCGCCCCACGATGAACTTCTGCAAATTGCCGCCCGACAGCGACTTGGCGGCCGAGTTCGGCCCCCCGGCCTTGACGTTGAAGCGCTCGATGATGGACGCGGCCTGCTTGTGCAGCGCGCCCACCTTGATCCAGCCGCCGCCCGCCACGGCATCGGTGCGCGTGAGCAGCAGGTTGTGCGCCAGGCCCATGGTGGGCACGGCGCCCCGGCCCAGGCGTTCTTCGGGCACGAAGTGCAGGCCCAGGGCGCGGCGCTGGCGCGGGCCCAAGCGGCCTGCGTTCTGGCCCGCCACCTGGATGCTGGCGGGCTCGGCGCGCGCATCTTCGCCCGACAGGGCATACAGCAGTTCCTTCTGGCCATTGCCGGACACCCCCGCAATGCCCACCACCTCGCCGGCCTTCACCTCGAACTGCAGGTCGACCAGGTCCACGCCAAACTGGTCCGCGCGCGGCAGCGACAGGCCATGCACGCGCAGCAGCGTGGCGCCCGTCTGCACCTCACGGTGCTCCAGCGCCGGCGGTTCGGCGCCGATCATCAGGCGCGACAGCGATGCGTTGGATTCTTCGGCCGGGTTGCATACGCCCGTGACCTTGCCGCCGCGCAGCACGGTGCAGGCGGTGCACAGCGCGCGGATCTCGTGCAGCTTGTGGCTGATGTAGAGGATGCTGCAGCCCTCGCTGGCCAGCTGGCGCAGCACCACGAAGAGCTTTTCGACCGCCTGGGGCGTGAGCACCGAGGTGGGCTCGTCCAGGATCAGCACCTTGGGGTTGGTGAGCAGCGCGCGGATGATTTCCACGCGCTGCATCTCGCCCACGCTCAGGGTGTGCACGGGGCGCAGGGGATCGATGTCGAGGCCGTATTCGGCCGCTTTGGCGCTGATGCGCTGGGTGACTTCGGCCAGCGTGAGGCTCTTGTCCAGGCCCAGCCACACGTTCTCGGCCACGGTGAGGGTGTCGAACAGGCTGAAGTGCTGGAACACCATGGCGATGCCCAGGGCCCGCGCCTCCTGCGGGTTGCGCACCTGCACAGGCCGGCCGTTGAAGTGCACGCTGCCTTCGTCGGGCTTGACCGAGCCGTAGATGATCTTCATCAAGGTGGACTTGCCGGCGCCGTTTTCGCCCAGCACGGCATGGATTTCACCAGGCTGCACCGTGAGCGACACGCCGCTGTTGGCCACCACGGCCGGATAGCGCTTGGTGATGCCCGCAAGCTGCAGCCGCGGCGGCGCGGCGCCCGGAGCGGGAGGGGTGGGGGGTGAACTCATGCGGTGATTGTCTCTCAGTTTGATGGCTTTTTTTATGAATCAAAACACCCTCCTGCGCTTACTGGTAAAGCACAGGCAGCTATTCTTTTCGTAGCGACGTGGCCACGGTCTTCACGCATTCGCGCAGCCACGCGGCGGCAGCGGAATGGTGGGTGCGCGCATGCCAGAGCTGGTAGTACATGAGCCGCGGAAACGGCACGGGGCACGGCAGGATGGCCAGGGGCAGTTGGGCCACATAGCGCTCGCAATACTGGCGGCCGGTGGTCAGCACCAGCAAGCTGGATGCCACGATGTCCGGGATCAGGCTGAAATGCGCGCAGCGCGCGGTGATGTTGCGCTGCAGGCCCAGGCCGTCCAGGTGCGCGTCGATCACGCCGCGCGCGCCGGGGTGGGTGGGCGTGGGCGCGATGTGCTCGGCCGCCAGCCAGTCGTCCACGTCCCAGCCGCGCCGCACGGCGGGGTGGTCGCGGCTGACCAGGCACACCACTTCGTCGCCGAACAGGCGGCCCATGTGCAGATCATCCGGCGGCTGGGGCCAGTTGCCGATGACCACGTCCACGTCGCCCTGCGCCAGGTGCGCGTGGTAGTGCGCGTCGGCCGACAGGGGCAGGATCTCGATGGGGCACAGGGGCGCTTCCACCTTGATGCGGGCCACGAGCTGCGGCAGGAAGAGCGGGTCCAGGTAGTCGCTGGCGGCCACGCGGAAGGTGCGGGTGGAGGTGCGCGGATCGAAGCCGCGCGCATCGGAGAACAGCGCCTCGGCCGAGCGCAGGATGGCACCGGCGGGCTCCACCATGCGCAGCGCGGCATCGGTGGGCATCATGCTGGCGCCCGAGCGCACCAGCAGCGGGTCGCCCGCCAGATCGCGCAGCCTCTTGAGCGCAGCCGACACCGCCGGCTGGTGCATGCCCAGGCGGACGGCGGCCCTCGATACGCTGCGTTCTGTAAGCACGGTGTGCAAGACCCTGATGAGATGGAGGTCTATCTTGTCGAAAAGCGCGTGGTCTCTCATAGCGGTGGGGGCATGGGTGCCATAAGCTTGCGGTTATGCCGGCGGCGCCTGCGCGCTCTACCCTCCTAAGAACCCAAGAACATCGAAGTGGCTTTTGTGATGACTATCCGCCCCTTGCAATTCCTGCGCCGTGGCCAGCCCGTGGCGCTGGGCAATGTACCACCCGACCGCACGCTGCTGGAGGTGCTGCGCGAAGACCTGGGCTGCACCGGCACCAAGGAAGGTTGCGGCGAAGGCGACTGCGGCGCCTGCACGGTGGTGCTGGGCGAGGCGCGCGACGGCAAGTTGCACTACAGCGCCGTCAACAGCTGCATCCGGCTGGCCCACTCCATCGACGGCATGGCCCTGTGGACGGTGGAAGACCTGGCCGAAGACCCGATGATCCAGCCGGTCGGCGGCGCATGCAAACCGTCGCGAGCGGACGGCGGGCGAGGCGCACGGAGCGCAGGAACCGGAATGGACATGCAGGTCCATGAGGATTCCGAGCACCGGGCAACGACGCCCCCCGTTCGCGCAGCAGGTTTGCACCCCGCGCAAGAGGCGATGGTGCAGTGCCACGGTTCCCAATGCGGCTTCTGCACCCCGGGCTTCGTGATGAGCCTGTTCGGCATGTACCAGAACCATGTGGTCCCGGCGCTGCCCACGGCCGACGGCCCGCTGCCTACCGAGGGGGTGCTGGCGCCCATCACGCGCGAGCTGGCGCAAGAAGAACTCTCGGGCAACCTGTGCCGCTGCACCGGCTACCGCCCCATCCTGGACGCCGCGCAGCAGATGGCCGCTCTGCCCCCCGTGGCGGTGGACGAGGCCACCGTGCTACAAAAATTAGAGCTATTGGCGCTTGACCAGCAAGCGCTGGAGGCCAATTCTTCTTATATCCTGCCGGCCACCCTGGACGACCTGCTGGCCGCGCGCGCCGCACACCCCACAGCGCAGGTGGTGGCCGGCTGCACCGACGTGGGCCTGTGGATCACCAAGCAGCACAAGCAGTACGAGCGCATCCTGGACCTGACGCGCGTGGCCGAGCTGCGGGCGGTGCAGCAGGATGCGCACGCCATCACCATCGGCGCGGCCGTCAGCCTGACGGACGCCTTTGCCGCGCTCACCGCGCAGTGGCCGCAGCTGCACGGCTTTGCCAGCCGCTTTGCGGGCCTGCCGGTGCGCAACTCGGGCACGCTGGGCGGCAACGTGGCCAACGGCTCACCCATCGGCGACTCGATGCCGCTGCTGATCGCGCTGCGCGCCCAGGTGGTGCTGGCCAGCGTGCGCGGCGAACGCAGCCTGGCGCTGGAAGACCTCTACACAGGCTACCGCCAGAACGTGATGGCGCCCGACGAGCTGCTGGTGCGCATCGTGGTGCCGCGCCCCGGCGTTACCGAAGCGCTGCGCGCGTACAAGATTTCGAAGCGCTTTGACGACGACATCTCGGCCGTCTGCCTGGCCGTCAACCTGGACATCGAGGCCGGCACCGTGCGCCGCGCCAGCGTGGGCGCCGGGGGCGTGGCCGCCACCCCGGCGCGCGCGCGCCAGACCGAGACCGCCCTCACCGGCCAGCCGTGGACGGCCGACACCGTGGCCCGCGCCGCGCAGGCGCTGCAGGCCGAATTCAGCCCCATCTCCGACATGCGCGCGAGCGGCGCCTACCGCCGCACCGTGCTCGCCAGCCTGCTGCAGCGCTTCTGGCTCGAAAGCCAGGGCGAAGAGGCCGTGAGCGTGGAGAACTTCCGCCTGGAGGCACTGGCATGAACCAGCGAGAAACCCTGCCCCCCACCGCCGACCCGATCAGCCGCGACGCGGTGGACGCTCCCGTCGCGGCCCAAGCCGACGCGCATGCGGCCGAGCCCGCGGCACCGCTGCAGACCAGCGCCCCCGCCAGCCACCGCGCCATGGGCCAGTCGCACATCCACGAAAGCGCGCGCGCCCAGGTGGCGGGCGCGGCCCACTACATCGACGACCTGCCCGAGGTGAAGGGCACGCTGTATGCGTCGCCGATTTTGTCGACCGTGGCCCACGGCAAACTGAACGGCGTGGACGCCAGCGCCGCGCTGGCCCTGCCCGGCGTGCGCGGCGTGGTGCTGGCGCAGGACGTGCCCGGCGACAAGCTTCTGGCCGCCTTCGCACACGACGAGCCCGTGTTCGCCGTCGACACCGTGCAGCACATCGGCCAGGTGATCGGCCTGGTGGTGGCCGACTCGGTGATGCAGGCGCGCCGCGCCGTGCGGGCCGTGAAGGCCGACATCACGCCCCTGCCCGCCGTGCTCAGCGTGCACGACGCGCTGAAGGCGCAAAGCTATGTGCTGCCCCCGGTGTTCGTGCGCCGGGGCGATGCGGCAGCGGGCCTCGCACAGTCGGCCCACCGCCTCCAGGGCGCGTTCGAGGTGGGCGGGCAGGAGCACTTCTACCTGGAAGGCCAGATCGCCTACGCCCTGCCGCTGGAGCAAAAACAGTGGTGGATCTACTCCAGCACCCAGCACCCGGGCGAGGTGCAGCACTGGGTGGCGCATGCTTTAGGCATCGACAACCATGCCGTCAAGGTCGAGTGCCGCCGCATGGGCGGTGGCTTTGGCGGCAAGGAGACCCAGGCCGGCCACCTGGCCGTGTGGGCCGCCGTGGCGGCCAACAAGCTGGGCCGCCCCGTCAAGCTGCGGCTGGACCGCGACGAAGACTTCATGGTCACCGGCAAGCGCCACCCCTTTGCCTACGAATACGACGTGGGCTTTGACGGCACGGGCCGCATCACGGGCCTCAAGCTGCAGATGGCCGCCAACTGCGGCTTCAGCGCCGACCTGTCAGGCCCCGTGGCCGACCGCGCCGTGTTCCACAGCGACAACGCCTACTACCTCAGCGACGTGGAGATCGCCTCGTACCGCTGCAAGACCAACACCCAGAGCCACACGGCCTTTCGCGGCTTTGGCGGCCCGCAGGGCGTGATCGTGATCGAGGCCATTCTGGGCGACATCGCCCGCGCGCTGGGCCGCGACGCGCAGGACGTGCGCATGGCCAACCTGTATGGCAAGGACGACAGCGACGGCCGCAACGTGACGCACTACCAGATGACCGTGGAGGACAACATCCTGCACGCGCTGATGCCCCAGCTGGAGCGCGACGCCGACTACCGCCGCCGCCAGGCCGACATCGCGGCGTGGAACGCGCTGCAGCCCGTGCTGCGGCGCGGTCTGGCCATCACGCCGGTCAAGTTCGGCATCAGCTTCACGGCCACGCTGTTCAACCAGGCGGGCGCGCTGGTGCATGTGTACACCGACGGCAGCGTGCAGGTGAACCACGGCGGCACCGAGATGGGCCAGGGCCTGCACACCAAGGTGGCGCAGATCGTGGCCGACGAGCTGGGCGTGCCGCTCTCGCGCGTGCTGGTCACGGCCAGCGACACCAGCAAGGTGCCCAACGCCAGCGCCACGGCCGCCAGCAGCGGCACCGACCTGAACGGCCGCGCCGCGCAGTTTGCGGCGCGCAATGTGCGCGACAACATCGCCTCGTTCGTGGCCGGGCTCGACACCTGCGGCGCGGGCGCCGTCCGGTTCGAGGGCGGCCAGGTCATCTCGCCCAAGAAGGTGCGCGCCTGGGGCGACGTGGTGAAGGAGGCGTACGCCAACCGCATCCAGCTGTGGAGCGACGGCTTCTATCGCACGCCCAAGATCCACTACGACAAGGCCACGCTCACGGGCCGCCCGTTCTACTACTTCGCCTATGGTGCGGCGTGCTCCGAGGTGGTGATCGACACCCTCACCGGCGAGAGCCGCGTGCTGCGCGTGGACATCCTGCACGACGTGGGCCACAGCATCAACCCGGCGATCGACATCGGCCAGATCGAAGGCGGCTTCGTGCAGGGCATGGGCTGGCTCACCACCGAGCAGCTGGTGTGGAACGACAAGGGTTACCTGTCTACCCACGCGCCCAGCACCTACAAGATCCCGGCCACGGGCGACATCCCCGCGCACTTCAAGATAGCGCTGTGGCCCGAGGCCAACCGCGAGGACAACGTGGGCGGCAGCAAGGCCGTGGGCGAGCCGCCGTTCATGCTGGCGATCAGCGTGTACGAAGCCCTGCGCAACGCGGTGGCTGCGGGCCGCAGCGCGGACGCTGCTGGCAAGCCCGTGGTGCTGACGGCGCCGGCCACGGCGGAGAACGTGCTGCGGGCGCTGGGGCGGGTGGCGGGGTGAGGGGCGGCGGTGCGTGCACCAGCACGCGCCTCGCTGCTCGCCCACAAGAAAACTCCTGATTTGATAGCTGTCAGCGCTTGACCAGTAAGCGCTGGGGCCCAAAAAACCCCAAAATTCCCGGTTTCCTCGCTCCCCTCTCCCCTCGCGGGAGAGGGGCCGGGGGAGAGGGGGGATACCCCCCGGCGCTCTGCCACGTCTCCCCCTCTCCCCCACCCTCTCCCGCGAGGGGAGAGGGAGCAAACCCCCGCCAGCCCGCTACACCGGCCCGAGCGCCATCCGCCCCGAGGCCGTCGCCTGCCTCGCGTGCCGCGTCTCCACCCGGTTGCGCCCCGCGCGCTTGGCGTCGTAGCAGGCCATGTCGGCCGCATACAGCACCGAGGGCACGTCCTGCAGGCTGGCGTCCAGCACCACCAGCCCGATGCTCACGCCCAGCGTGAAGCTGCGCCCCTGGTACGACGGCTCCCATGCCGCGACCGACACGCGCAGCTGTTCGGCCACCGCCTGGCCGCGCGCCAGTGCGCAGCCGGGCAGCACCACGGCAAACTCGTCGCCGCCCAGGCGCGCGGCCCAGCCGATCTGGCGCACCTGCGACTCCAGCAGGCGCGCCACATGGCGCAGCACGTCGTCGCCCGCGTCGTGCCCTGCCACATCGTTCACCACGGTGAAGTGGTCCAGGTCCATGAACAGCACCACGCCATCGCCATCGGGCTCCTGCCCCTCGGCGGGCGGGTGGCGCGGGCGCGTTGCGCGCTCGGCCATCAGCAGGCCCAGGCGCTCGTCGAACGCGGCGCGGTTGTAGAGCTGGGTCAGCGCGTCGTGGCTGCGCTCCCAGGCGTGTTGCGCCTGGGCTTCGCGCGCGGCCGTGATGTCCTCCAGGATCCACAACGTGCCGCCGTCCAGCTCGCCGTCCAGCTCACCGGGTTGCACGCCCCGGCCCTGCACGCGCGCCCACACGGGCGTACCGTCCTTGCGGGTAAAGCACACATCGCCGTCAAACGCGCCGTGCGCGGCAAACTCGGCCTGCACGCGCTCGCCCAGGCGCTGGTAGTCGGCATCGGTGGCATAGAGCATGCGGGCCGGGCGGCCCCTCAGCTCGCCGGGGCCGTAGCCCAGCATCAGCCCGGCCTGCCGGCCGACCACATCGAGCAGGCCCTGGCGCGATATGACGATGCCCACCGAGGCGTTGTCCAGAATGGCCTCGAACTGCCCGTTCAGCGTGGCCATCTGGCGCTGCTGGCGGTGCGCCTGCCGCACCAGCCCCTCAAAGGCCCGCACCAGCGCGCCCACTTCGCCGCCTGCGCGCGGCCAGGCAGCGTCTTCGGGCGCGGGGGGCGGTGCACCCGCGCTGGCTGCGGGCTGCAGCAGGCGGCGTGCGCCGTGCGTGAGCTGCGCCAGCGGCTGGGCCATCCACCCCATCAGCAGCGCCACGAGCAGCGCGCACAGTGCCATGCTGGCCGCTGCCAGCCACCAGGCATCGCGCTGGGCGCCCTGCAGCGGCTCCAGCAGGGCCTGCGAGTGGCTGACCCGCGCCACGAACCACTGCGGAAGCGGCATGCCCGCCAGGCTCACGACGTGGTCGGGCTGCGCATGGGTGATGCCCCGGCCCACCACGGGCTGGGCCTGCGTCTGCCACTGGGCATAGACGGGGGCCAGCCCCGGCTCGTCGCGCACCTGGCCCATGACGCGGGTGGGGTCGGAGTGCGAAAGAATGGTGCCGTCGCGCGTGAACACGATGAGCCGCGAATCGTCGCGCGCGGGCAGCGCCATGGAGGGCGGCAGCAGCCCCTGCGACTGCAGGCGCAGCGCACCGGCCACCACGCCCAGCACGGTGCCGTCGTCGCGGTGCAGCGGCATGGTGAACATCACGCGGGCATCGCTGGTGCGCCCGCCGATCAGCTCTGACACCAGCGGCTTGCCATGCACCAGCGTGCGGCGCAGCGCATCGCGCTCGGCCGGGTCCAGCTCCGAGGCCTTCTGCAGCCGCCCGGCGCGCAGGTTCATGCGCAGCTCGCCGTTGTCGCGCGCCACCTGCATCGAATCGAAGAACTGCACGGCCGGCAGGCCCTGCTGCAGCAGCCATTCCAGCGTGGAAGGCGAGTCGAGCATGCCCGGCGTGATGCCCGCCGCCACGGTGCGCAGCACCTTCTGGCTCTGCTCGATCTTGCTGGCCAGCAAGCGGGCCACCACCTCGACCTCGTCGGTCTGCTGGCTCACCATGCGGCGCATGGCCTCTTGCCCCGACGCCCGCGTGACCAGCCACGCCGACACCGCCCCCGACACCATCACCGCCAGCACCGCCACCAGCACCAGGCGCAGCACCAGCGCACCGGGCATCTTCCAGCCCGGCGCATCGGGGTGCGGCGCAGGGGTGGCGGGGGGCGTCATGGACACTCCGGGAAGCGGGCGCGGACGGGGCGCAAGGGCGTGAACACAGGGCAGGCGGTTGGCATGGCGTCGGGTCAGGCCAGACAGTTGCCAACAAATATACGCAGCGCCCCACGCCCCGGGCTTGGGTGGAACCCTCGGTCAAAGCGGGTGAAAACCCTGATCCACCGGCGCTGCCGCCCAGGGCTGCCGCGCAACGACGGCGCACCATCCGCGCACCGTCCAGCAGCATGGCAAGGCGCGCCCGCAGCCGCACTCACGCTGCCGCCCGTGCGCACCCCACACACGGGACAATCCCCCGAAAAATTTGAATGAAAATGCCCTTCAGCGCTTATTGGATAAAGGCTAATAGCTACAAAATCAGTAGCGCACGGAAATCATTCACATTGGTGTGCGTGGGGCCGGTCACCAGCAGATCACCCAGCCCCGCGAAGTAACCCCAGGCATCGTTGCGCGCCAGGTGGTCGTCGATGCGCAGGCCGGCCCCTTCGGCGCGGGCCAGCGTGTCGGGCGTGACGAAGGCGCCGGCGTTGTCTTCCACGCCGTCGATGCCATCGGTGTCGGCCGCCAGCGCCCACACCTGGGCCTGGCCCTGCAGCGCCTGGGCCAGGCCCAGGCAGAACTCGCCCGCGCGGCCGCCGCGGCCCCGGGCCGCACCGGGTGCGCGCGGGCGCACCGTCACGGTGGTCTCGCCGCCCGACAGCACCACGCAGGGGCGCGCAAAGGGCTCGCCATGCCGCGCCACCGCCCGGGCCAGCGCGGCATGCACCTTGCCCACCTCGCGCGATTCACCCTCGATCTCGTCGGACAGCACATGCACCGCCAGCCCCGCGCTGCGCGCCGCATCGGCCGCGGCCTGCAGCGCCTGCCAGGGCGTGGCGATCAGGTGCACGGCGTGGTCGGCAAACCGCGCGTCGCCGGGCTTGGGCGTCTCGGGCGTGCCGGCTTCCAGCGCGGCGCGCACGGCATCGGGCACGGCAATGCCATAGCGGTCCAGAATGGCCAGCGCGTCGGCGCAGGTGGTCGCATCGGGCACCGTGGGGCCGCTGGCGATCACCGAAGGGTCGTCGCCCGGCACATCGCTGATGGTGAGCGTGACCACGCGTGCCGGTGCACAGGCCGCCGCCAGCCGCCCGCCCTTGATGCGCGAGAGGTGCTTGCGCACGCAGTTCATCTCGCCGATGTGGGCGCCGCTGTCCAGCAGCGCGCGGTTGATCTGCTGCTTGTCTTCGAGCGTGAGGCCCTCGCCCGGCAGCGTGAGCAGCGACGAGCCCCCGCCCGAGATCAGGCACAGCACGAGGTCGTCGGCCGTGAGGCCCTGCGTCAGATCCAGAATGCGCTGCGCGGCGGCCAGCCCCGCCGCATCGGGCACGGGGTGCGCGGCCTCCACCACTTCAATGCGCTGGGGCAGCCCGGCGGGCCGGGGTGGGATGTGCCCGTAGCGCGTGACCACCAGACCCGACAGGGGTGCGTCCACCGGCCACAGCGCCTCCAGCGCGTGCGCCATGGCGCCCCCGGCCTTGCCCGCGCCCAGCACCAGCGTACGGCCCTCGGGCGGTGCGGGCAGCCATTGCCGCATGCCGTGCAGCGGCTGCGCGCTGCGCACGGCGGTGTCGAACAAGGCCCGCAGAAACTCGCGCGGCGCGGTGCGCGCATCGGGCAGCGGGGCGGAGGGGGACGCGGTGGGGGTGCTGGGGTGGAGTTCAGGCATGGCGCCCATTGTGCAGCGCCCTTTTCCACACCCTCCCAAAGCATGACAAGTTGTAACCGGAATGTCACACCCGGCGGCTATCTTTGGCGCCTTGCTCAGGGACCGAGAACACGCCATGCACTACATCCAAGGGAGCCGACGGGAGGCCATGCTGGCGATGCTGTCGCCCGACGCCCGCCATGGCACGGGGCCCTTGGCCCGGCTGATGCAGGAGGGCGGCCTGCACTGCGTGTTCCAGCCGCTGGCCGACCTGCGCGAAGGCAGCATCTACGCCCACGAGGCCCTGATCCGCGGCCCGCAGGGCAGCCCTTTTCACACCCCCGACGTGCTGCTGGAACTGGCCCGGCGCGAGCGCCTGCTGCTCGACTTCGAGCTGCTGTGCGTGTTCACCGCGCTGGAGCAGTGGGGCCAGAGCGACGCCCCGGGCCGCCTGTTCGTCAACATCAGCGCCGATGCCCTGGTACACGGTGTGACCCTGCTGGGCACAAAGGCGCTGGGCGAAACCGTGCGCAGCCTGGGCCTGAGCGCGCGCCTGCTGGTGCTGGAGATCACCGAACACGAACGGGTGACCGACATGCCCCAGCTGCGCGAGGCCATCAAGGCCGTGCACGCCTGCGGCGCGCGCCTGGCGCTGGATGATTTTGGCGACGGAAGATCCAGCCTGCGGCTGTGGTCCGAGGTGAAGCCCGACTTCGTGAAGATCGACAAATACTTCATCCACGACATCAGCGAGCACCCCGAGAACCTGCAGATGCTGCAGGCCATCAAGGGCATTGCCGACGTGTTTGGCACCACGCTGATCGCCGAAGGCATCGAAACCCGCGACGACCTGCGCGCCCTGCGCGACCTGGACATCCCCTTTGGCCAGGGCTGGTTGCTGGGCCGCCCCGCCGCCGCGCCGCGCGACACGGTAGACATGCCCGCACTGGAGGTGATGCACGACCGCCGCGTGGCCGTGCTGCCCCACCTTGGCCAGGCCGCGCGGCCGGGCATCTTGCGCAGCCTGCTGGTGCTGCAGGCCCCCACCGTGGCCCCCAGCAGCAGCAACGACGCCGTGGCCGCCGTGTTTCAGCAGCACACCGACCTGCACGCCCTGGCCGTGGTGGACGGCACGCGGCCCGTGGCGCTCATCAACCGCCAGCAGTTCATGAACCACTACGCCACGCTGTACTTCCGCGAAGTGCATGGCCGCAAACCCTGCCTGGCGTTTGCCAACCCCGCCCCGCGCGTGGTCGAGCTGGACTGCGACGTGGACCAGCTCATGGGCATCCTCACATCGCAAGACCAGCGCTACCTGAACGACGGCTACATCGTCACCGACAACGGCCGCTACCTGGGCCTGGGCACGGGCGACCAGCTGGTGCGCGCCGTGACGGAGACCCGCATCGAGGCCGCGCGCCACGCCAACCCGCTCACCTTTCTGCCCGGCAACATCCCCATCAGCCTGCACATGCAGCGCCTGCTGGACAACGGCACCGAGTTTGTCGCCTGCTACGCCGACCTGAACAACTTCAAGCCCTTCAACGACCACTACGGCTACTGGCGCGGCGACCAGATGATCCGCCTGGTGGCCCGCCTGGCCACCGCGCACTGCGACGCGCGCCGCGACTTTGTGGGCCATGTGGGCGGGGACGACTTCATGCTGATCTTTCAGAGCAGCAACTGGCTGCAGCGCTGCAAGAACATCGTGGATGAGTTTGCGCGCGAGGCCATCACGCTGTTCGACGAACCCGCACGGCAGGCCGGCGGCATCGAGGCCGAAGACCGGCACGGCGTGCGCCGGTTCTTCCCCTGCACCACCCTCGCCATCGGCGCCGTGCGCATCACCCCCGGCCGCTTCCGCCACGCCGAAGAAGTCGCCAACCTGGCCGCCGTGGCCAAGCATGAAGCCAAACAGGCAGCGACCGGGGTGGTGCTGCATGGGGGGTTCACGGAATCGAGCCTGGGGGCGTTGGCGGCGGCGCGGGCGCTGCAGGATGTGTTGGCGGCGTAGGGTGGCCGAGGGTGACGTGGCTTTAACAGGACAACTGATGCCAAAGCCGTCATACCACCGCCGCTTCGCTTGCCACAATCGAAAACGAATGGTCCCACCATTCGCGAACTGGAGGAGGATCTAGCCCCAGTTGGATTCAGCAGGTTCGAGCTCCCCGAAGTTCTGCGAGCTTTCGAAGAATGACATTGCTATCGGCAAGCGAAATGAGCCCGTCATGTGGAACTTGAAATTCACCCAAGGATGGGGCCTCTGCACTGACAGCTTCACGCAACGCGCTGATGTACGGCTCGGGATCCAACTTATCCCTTATCGACATTTTGGTGAAATCGCCAGTTTTGACCCGACTCGAGAAAGCACGGTACATCGCCTCCTCATGATCTGACGCTCGCGCCGAAGGCCTCAATGCAGATGCAAGATATGCACAGGTCTCTGGGCGTAATGCGCTGGCTGTTTTCCCTAAATCTTCCAAATGAAGAGGCACATGCCAAGGCAATCTATCAGTCGAAGGATCGAAAACGGCAAATAGAGCTAATGCGTCGTTTCCAAGAACATTCTTTAAGTGGTTTCGAGCGATAGGCGTGAATTCTTCTGAAAATTTGTCGTGCAAAAAGTTGCAATCACGGACCGCATCCAGGGAAAACGGACTGGCAGTCGCATTGAAGGTCGCAGTGACAAAGGCCGCCTTTTTGGATACTGACACTGCACCAAAACCGTAGGTCGCTGAGCGCGAGACCTTTTGCGCCCGCGGAGTGGAGACTGTAGGAGCGAACCCCTTCCAATCCTCCACATCCAGATCATCCTCGCACCGCGAATGGCTGCGAGAACTGTGATATGCGTCATTGTTGGGATTGAGTTGGTTAGATCGATTGTCAAGATCGTGTTTTCTCGCCATGAAGTTCTCCAATCGGCACTTGTAAATCTGTCGCGCATAGGGACGCCAAAACTGGACTGAATTTTCAGCGAGAACTTGCTTCCGAAGCCGGTTACGGCTCGCCAGCCCTCAATTCCCCGCCCCCGCCTCAAACCACCGCTTCACCAGCGCCCGCTCCGCGTCCGTCATGCCCGTGGCGTTGTTCATGGGCATGAGCTTTTGCACCACCACCTGCTGGTAGATGGCTTGCGCGTGTTGCTTGACCTGCTCGGGCGAGTCCACGCGCAGGTTCTTCATTTGCACCTGGGCGCCGTGGCACAGATAGCAGCGCTGCTCCAGCACCACCTGAAGTGATTTGTAGTCATTTTGCCCCCCAGCGCTTGCTGGTAAAGCGCTGACAGCTCCTGTTTCAGGAGCAACCGCTGCAGCCGCCTGTGGCGCAGGGCGCATCCACACGATGGCGCCCACGATGACGGCCACGCCCACCAGCGCATACGGCAGCGGGTTGCCGTTGCGGCCCAGCTTATAGCCGTGGCGCATGACGAAGAACTGGCGGATGGCGGCGCCCGCAAACATCATGAGGATGAGCACCAGCCAGTTTTGCGGGTGGCTCCAGGTAAAGCTGTAGTGGTTGCTGAGCATGGCAAACAGCACGGGCAGCGTGAAATACGTGTTGTGCACGCTGCGCTGCTTGCCGCGTTTGCCGTGGATGGGGTCGACGTTCTGGCCGGTGCGGATCTGGCGGATGACGGTGCGCTGGCCGGGGATGATCCAGAAGAACACGTTGGCGCTCATGGCGGTGGCGATCATGGCGCCCACCAGCAGGAAGGCGGCGCGCCCGGCAAACCAGTGGCAGGCCAGCCAAGAGGCCACGCACACCAGCACAAACACCAGCGCGCCCACAATGGCGTCGCCGTTCTTCTTCTGGCCGAAGATGCGGCAGATGGCGTCGTACAGCAGCCAGAACACGACGAAGAAGGCGAGCGCCACGATGATGGCTGTGGCGGGCGCCCAGTCCATCTTCGACTTGTCGATGAGGTAAGTGCTGGCGCTGTAGAGGTACGACACGGTGAACAGCGCAAAGCCGCTGATCCAGGTGCTGTAGCTTTCCCAGAAGAACCAGTGCAGGTGCTTGGGAAGCTGCGGTGGAGAGACGGCGAACTTGACCGGGTGATAGAAGCCGCCGCCGTGCACGGCCCAGAGTTCGCCGCTCACGCCCTGCTTTTTCAGGTCTTCGTCTTCAGGCGGCGTGAGGCTGCTGTCCAGAAAGACGAAGTAGAACGACGAGCCGATCCAGGCGATGGCGGTGATGACGTGGACCCAGCGCAGCAGCAGGTTGGCCCAGTCGAGTACGTAGCTTTCCATATCTCAACCTTGGCAGCGCGGGGCGCTGCAAAAAAGTGGCAAACCTGCTCACCACTGCGGGCGCTCTGAGCAGAGATTTTGGTCGCGCACCTTGGCGGAAAATGATCCGCCGGGGCACCGCTGCGACCCGTGAAACCGAAAAATGTCAGTGAAAAGTGTATGCAGGATTTGTTCCTGGCTCCAGCCCCGGCCCGAGACTGAGGGGCCGGAATTACCCGGGGTCTGGCCCTCCCCTCAACGTCATCAGCAGCTGCGCGGCCACGGCCACGGCGATCACTTCGGGCTCCTTGCCCGTGATGCCGGGCACGCCGATGGGGCAGGTGACGTGGCCAAGCTCGGCGGGCGCAAAGCCCCGGTCGCGCAGGCGGTGCTGGAAGCTGGCCCATTTGGTGCGGCTGCCGATGAGGCCGATGAACGGCAGGTCGCCCCGCTCGCGCTGGCGGCGCAGGCAGGCGGCCACCACGTCCAGGTCTTCGGCGTGGCTGAAGCTCATGATGAGCACGCGGCTGCCCGGGGCGAGGCCGGGCACGGCCTGCTGCACGGGGTCGGAATGCTCGCAGGCCACGCCCTCGGGCGCGGGGTCGGGAAACACGCCGTCGCGGCTGTCCACCCAGGTGAGCGCAAACGGCAGCGGCGCCAGCACCCGGGCCAGCGCATGGCCGACATGCCCGCCGCCAAACAACGCCACCGGGTGCTGGCGCGGCGCCAGGCGGGCGGCCAGGCCCGATGCGGGGGCGCGGTCGGCGGCAGTGATGTTCTCAAAGCGCAGGTGCACCACGCCGCCGCAGCACTGACCCAGCGTGGGGCCCAGGGCATAGCGCTGCGTGGCCGGGGGCTGCGCCGGGTGTGCGGGGGCTGCCAGGCGGCGCCGGGCCTCGGCAATGGCCTGCAGCTCCAGCTGGCCGCCGCCGATGGTGCCCACGATGTGCCCGGCAAACACGGCCATCCACGCGCCCGCTTCACGCGGGGCAGAGCCTTGGGTAGACTCCACGCTCACGAGACAGGCGGGCGAGCGCTCCAGGGCGTCCCACAGCAAACGCAATTCAGTCACAAGCCTTTTCCATCCCCGTTGTTTATTAGCGACCCCAGCTTCTGGGAGCGCAGCACCAGCCCCGCCAATTCATCATGCCGACTTCTGCCACCGAGCGCCCTTCCAATACCCGCAGCCGCCACTGGCTGCTTGCCGGGCTCATGGCCACGGTGGCGGCCCTGGTGGCGGCGTGCAAGTCGGCCCCCGAGCCGCCCCCCGCCGTGCAGGACAGCCGCACGCCCAGCGCGGACCCCGCCACGGGCATCACGGGGCCGGTGCCCGCCAAGGCGGGCTCGGCACGCACCTCCGCCGCCAGCACCCCGCGCGCCTACCGCGAAGACGCCGCCACCCATCTGTATGGCCTGAACCGGGACCGCATCTTCAAAGGCAAGCTGCCGCCCATGCTGTATGCGATTGGCGTGCTGGAAGTGGACATCGACCGCACTGGCAAGGTCACCCGGCTGAACTGGATGCGCGCCCCCAAGCACGCGCCCGAGGTGGTGGCCGAGATCGAGCGCACCGTGCGCGCCGCAGCGCCCTTCCCGGTGCCCGCGCGCATGGGTAAGGTGACGTACACCGACACCTGGCTGTGGGATCGAAGCGGGCACTTTCAACTGGATACGCTCACCGAGGGGCAGCTGTAGGTACATCCCCCTGAGGCGCTTCGCGCCTTCCCCCTTCTCTCGAATGGCTGCGCCATTCGGGAAGGGGGACGATGCCCTCGCTGCGGGGCGGCCCTTGCTCGGCATCCCTGGCCTGGGCCGCGCCATCTTCATCGGCCGCGCTCCTCAGGAGCCACGGTAGGTCGAATAGCTCCACGGGCTGACCAGCAGCGGCACGTGGTAGTGCTGGTCGGCATGGGCAATGCCAAAGTCCAGGCTCACCTGGTTCAAAAAGTTCGGCTCGGGCAGTTGCACGCCCCGGGCCTTGAAGTAGCCGGCCACGTCAAAGCGCAGGCGGTAGGTGCCGGTGCGCAGGCTGGCGTTGTCGAACAGGGGGGCGTCGGTGCGGCCGTCGTGGTTGAGCACCAGGCGCTTGACGAGGGTGGCGTTGTCGCCGTCGGTGGCATACAGGCTGACCTCCATGCCTGCGGCGGGGCAGCCGTGCATGGTGTCGAGAACGTGGGTACTGAGGCCCATGGCAATCTCCTGAAGGGTGTTCGCTGCACCGGCAACAACGCCCGCGCCGCAATGTGTAGACCAAAAGTGTATACACTTTTTGCCTTCCACCGTATCATGCTGCCATGGAATCTTCATCCACCAGCGCCATCGTCGAGGCCCTGACCCGCGCCATCGTAGAGCACCGCCTGCAGCCCGGCACCAAACTGGCCGAGCAGAAGCTGGCCGACCACTTCGGCGTGTCGCGCACCCTGGTGCGGCAGGCGCTGTTTCAGCTGGCGCAAAACCGGCTGGTGGCGCTGGAGCCCGCACGTGGCGCGTTTGTGGCCACGCCCTCGGCCGAAGAGGCCCGGCAGGTGTTTGCCGTGCGCCGCATGCTGGAGAGCGAGATGACCCGCGCCTTTGTGCGCCAGGTGACGCCCGCCAAGATCAAGGCCCTGCGCGCCCACGTGGCCGCCGAAAAAGCCGCCGTGGGCAGCGACGACGCCAGCAGCCGCACCGAGTTGCTGGGCGACTTCCATGTGCGCATGGCCGAGCTGATGGGCAACGAGGTGCTGGCCCAGTTGCTGGGCGACCTGATTTCGCGCTGCGCCCTCATCACGCTGATGTACCAGTCGGCCAGCGCGGCCGAGCACTCGCACGAAGAGCACGCCGACATCGTGGCCGCCCTGGCCGCCCGCGACGAAGAGCGCGCCGTGGCGCTGATGCAAAGCCATCTCGAACATGTGGAGGCCAGCCTGGCCTTTGACCGCAAGCGCCCGGCCAGCGACCTGGCCGCCGCGCTAGCAACATGAAACACCCCCTGAGTCGCTTCGCGCCTTCCGCCTCTCTCTACGCGCTGCGCGCTACGGAAGGGGGGCGCAGCCACCGCACGCAAGCAAAGCGCCGCATGCGCGGCGGGGCGGCCCTTGCGCGGCTGCCCTCGCCTGGGCCCTGCCGGTTTCATCGGCTGCGGTTAACGCGCAACGCTATGGAGAACCAAGGAAACTACCTGACATGATCTACGACGCCACCGCCCCCTACCCCCGCGACCTGATTGGCTACGGCCGGAACCCGCCGCACGCGCAATGGCCCGGCGGCGCCCGCATTGCGGTGCAGTTCGTGCTGAACTACGAAGAAGGCGGCGAGAACGCCGTGCTGCACGGCGATGCGGGCAGCGAGCAGTTCCTGTCGGAAATGTTCAACCCCGCCAGCTACCCCGAGCGGCACATGAGCATGGAAGGCATCTACGAGTACGGCTCGCGCGCGGGGGTGTGGCGCATCCTGCGCGAGTTTGAAAAGCGCGGGCTGCCGCTCACGGTGTTTGGCGTGTCCACCGCGCTGCAGCGCCACCCCGATTTGACCGCCGCCTTTGTGGAACTGGGCCACGAGATCGCCTGCCACGGCCTGAAGTGGATCCACTACCAGAACGTGCCCGAGGACGTGGAACGCGCCCACATGCAGGAGGCCATGGACATCATCCAGCGCATGATCGGCGAACGGCCCCTGGGCTGGTACACCGGCCGCGACAGCCCCAACACGCACCGCCTGGTGGCCGACTTTGGCGGTTTTGAATACGACAGCGACTACTACGGCGACGACCTTCCCTTCTGGATGAAGGTGCAAAAGACCGATGGCAGCGTGGTGCCCCAGCTCATCGTGCCCTACACGCTGGACTGCAACGACATGCGCTTTGCCCTGCCCCAGGGCTACTCGCACGCCGACCCGTTCTTTCAGTACCTGAAAGACACCTTCGACGCGCTGTATGCCGAGGGCGACCCGGCCGGCGGCAACGCGCCCAAGATGATGAGCATTGGCATGCACTGCCGCCTGCTGGGCCGCCCCGGGCGCATCACGGCGCTGCAGCGTTTTCTGGACCACATTGCGCAGCACCGCCACGTGTGGGTGGCGCGGCGCATCGACATCGCGCGCCACTGGGCGCGGCACCATCCGGCACCCGTTTTATGAACCCAATTGCCCCCCAGCGCTTATCCAACAAGCGCCGGCAGCTCACTTTTTTGAAGCATTGATCACCATGCCCCTGACCCTGGAACAACTCAACGCCGCCAGCCCCGCCGATGCGCTGGCGCTGCTCGACGGGCTGTACGAGCACTCGCCCTGGATTGCCGAGCAGGCGCTGGCGCAGCGGCCTTTTCGGTCGCTGGCCCAGCTCAAGCACGCGCTGGCTCAGGTGGTGCGCACGGCCGACCTGGACGCCAAGCTGGCCCTCATCCGCGCCCACCCCGAGTTGGCGGGCAAGGCCATGGTGGCGCAAAACCTCACGGCCGAATCCACCAACGAGCAGAGCAAGGCCGGCCTGACCCACTGCACGCCCGAGGAGTTCGAGCGCATCCAGCAGCTCAACACCGCCTACAACGAGCGCTTTGGCTTCCCGTTCATCCTGGCCGTGCGCGGGCCGCGCGGCACGGGCCTGAGCAAACGCGACATCATCGACACCTTTGCCCGGCGCCTCGACAACCACCCCGAGTTCGAGCTGGCCGAGGCCCTGCGCAACATTCACCGCATTGCCGAGATCCGCCTGGCCGACAAGTTTGCCGCCGAGCCGGTGCTGGGCAACGACGTGTGGGACTGGCACGAAAAGCTGGCCGAACACTCCGACCCCGGCTTTGCCGAAAAAGGCCAGCTCACCGTCACCTACCTCACCGACGCGCACCGCGCCTGCGCGCAGCGCATCAGCCACTGGATGCGCGACTGCGGCTTTGACAGCGTGGAGATCGACGCCGTGGGCAACGTGGTGGGCCGCTACCACCCCGCTACGCCCGATGGGCGCTATCTCATGACCGGCTCGCACTACGACACCGTGCGCAACGGCGGCAAGTACGACGGGCGGCTGGGCATCTTCGTGCCCATGGCCTGCGTGCGCGAGCTGCACCGCGCGGGCCGCCGCCTGCCCTTTGGCGTGGAAGTGGTGGCGTTTGCCGAAGAAGAAGGCCAGCGCTACAAGGCCACCTTCCTGGGCTCGGGCGCGCTCATCGGCCACTTCAACCCCGCCTGGCTGGACCAGAAGGACGCGGGCGGCGTGACCATGCGCGAGGCCATGCAGCACGCGGGCCTGTGCATTGACGACATTGCCAAGCTGCAGCGCGACCCGGCGCAGTACCTGGGCTTTGTCGAGGTGCACATCGAGCAGGGCCCGGTGCTCAACGAGCTGGACCTGCCACTGGGCGTGGTCACGTCCATCAACGGCGGCGTGCGCTACATCGCCGAGATGATCGGCACCGCCAGCCACGCCGGCACCACCCCCATGGACCGCCGCCGCGACGCCGCCGTGGCCGTGGCGGAGCTGGCGCTCTACATCGAGCAGCGCGCCGCGCAGGATGGCGACTCGGTGGGCACCATCGGCCTGCTCAACGTGCCCGGCGGCTCCATCAATGTGGTGCCCGGCCGCTGCCAGTTCAGCCTGGACCTGCGCGCCCCCACCGACGCCCAGCGCGATGCGCTGGTGCGCGACGTGCTGGACGAGCTGGCCCGCATCGCGCTGCGCCGTGGCCTGCGCTACACGCTGGAAGAGTCGATGCGCGCCGCCGCCGCCCCCAGCGCCCCGGCCCTGCAGCACCACTGGGAGCGCGCGGTGGATGCGCTGGGCGTACCCGTGTTCCGCATGCCCAGCGGCGCGGGCCACGACGCGATGAAGCTGCACGAAATCATGCCCCAGGCCATGCTGTTCACGCGCGGCCTGAATTCCGGAATCAGCCACAACCCGCTGGAATCCAGCACCAACCACGACATCCAGCTGACCATCGAGGCCTTCGCCCTGGTGCTGGAGCAGCTTGCCGAGGAGCACCAGCCATGACGACCCCCGACTACAGCGCCCTGGACGCCTGGATCGACCAGCACTTCGACGAGGAAGTGCGCTTTCTGCAGGCCCTGGTGCGCGTGCCCACCGACACGCCGCCCGGCAACAACGCCCCCCATGCCGAGCGCACGGCCGAGCTGCTGAAGGACTTTGGCTACGAGGCCGAAAAGCACGCCGTGCCTGCCGCCGACGTGCAGGCCTACGGCATGGAATCCATCACCAACCTCATCGTGCGCCGCCCCTATGGCAGCGGTGGCAAGACCATCGCGCTGAACGCGCATGGCGACGTGGTGCCGCCGGGCGAAGGCTGGACGCACGACCCCTACGGCGCCGAAGTGGTGGACGGCAAGATGTACGGCCGCGCCACCGCCGTGAGCAAGAGCGACTTCGCCAGCTTCACCTTCGCCGTGCGCGCCCTCGAAGCCGTGGCGAAGCCCGCCAAGGGCGCGGTGGAGCTGCACTTCACCTACGACGAAGAATTTGGCGGCGAGCTGGGCCCCGGCTGGCTGCTGCAGAAGGGCCTGACTAAGCCCGACCTGATGATTGCCGCCGGCTTCAGCTATGAAGTGGTGACGGCCCACAACGGCTGCCTGCAGATGGAAGTGACCGTGCACGGCAAGATGGCCCACGCGGCCGTGCCCCACACGGGTGTGGACGCGCTGCAGGGCGCGGTGCACATCCTGAACGCGCTGTATGCGCAGAACGGTGAATACAAGAAGGTTACGTCCCAGGTCGCGGGCATCAAGCACCCCTACCTGAACGTGGGCCGCATCGAAGGCGGCACCAACACCAATGTGGTGCCCGGCAAGGTGGTGTTCAAGCTCGACCGCCGCATGATCCCCGAGGAGAACCCGGTGGAAGTGGAAGCCGCCATCCGCCGCGTGATCGAGCAGGCGGCAGGCGAGCGCGACGGCATCCGCGTGGAGATCAAGCGCCTGCTGCTGGCCAACGCCATGACGCCGCTGGCGGGCAACGCTCCTTTGGTCGAAGCGATCCAGAAGCACGCCCACGCCGTGATGGGCGAGGCGCTGCCCGCCGTGGGCACACCGCTGTACACCGATGTGCGCCTGTATGTGGAGCGCGGCATCCCCGGCGTGATTTACGGCGCAGGGCCGCGCACCGTGCTCGAATCGCACGCCAAGCGCGCCGACGAGCGCCTGGAGCTGGAAGACCTGCGCCGCGCCACCAAGGTGATCGCGCGGGCGTTGAGCGATTTGCTGGGCTGACGCGACCAAACTGGTGCGCGGAGGCTTTCTACACAAACCTCCGACGCGTTTGCACCTTCAGTCTCCAGTCAAGGCCGATACCGCGTCAGGGCATCACCTGGGCGTCGGTCATTCGCGGGCAGTCGGTGCATTCGGGAGGAACGTTCCTGAAAACAATGTCGCGCCCCACGCGAACCGAACTGATGGGCGGATCCAGATACCAGTACAACTGGCCGTTGATCCACAAGTCCACCACACTGCTCTCGCCCATCAGGGCTTCAGAGTCTCTGCGATACAGGCGGACAAAGGAAGGGGATTCCATGTCGCGATAGAGCAGAAGGCGCAACAACGGAGATACGTCGTAGTACTCCAGCCGATAGACCTTGCGGGGGCTGATGTCCACCCCCGTGAGCTTTGGTGTGAGCCCAGCCCACAGCCCAACAACGACAGACAAGGCAAGCGCCAGCCCGCCTGTCGAACGCAAATACTTCCGCGATGGAGGTACGCTGGTCACAATGGCCACAGCCGCCCCTGTTTCAGGGCATCACTTGCGCATCGGTCAATCGCGGGCAATCGGTGCATTCGGGGGGAACATTTTCGAAAACAATGTCGTTCCCCACCTGAATCGCATTGATGGGCGGATCCAAATACCAATACAGGTCGCCGTTGAGCCACAAGTCCACCACTCTGCTTTCACCTAACAGGGTTTCCGGATTTATACGGTAGAGACGGACAAAAGAAGGGAATTTCATGTCGCGATACCGCAGAAGTCGCAGCAGCGGAGAAACATCGTAGTACTCCAGCCGATAGACATTGCGGGGACTGATGGACACCCCCGCGGGCTCCGGGGCGAGCGCGCGCCATATCCCCGCCACAACACACAAGACCACCACCAGCCCGCCTATCAAGCGCAAATACCGACGCCATGGCTGCATGTTCGTCACCATGCAAGTTGCAAAGGGACCGGCAGCCGCACTCGCAGGACATCCGAGAGCACCATGAAGTCGCCTCCTCTATGGTGCTCTTTTCTCCAACGGCGGAAATCCTGATTCTGGACGAAGTATTTGTGGCCCTGTACCGTGGCGGGGGCCTCGTCCACCACCTCGTCTTTGATTTTTACCTCCCGTCGCGTGCTGATTCCACACGCCATGCCTTGGAAGCCCCAGCACCCCAAAGGCTGGGAGAAAAAGGCTCCTCCATCGTTGAAGTCGTAGGAATCGCGAAGATAAAACCCAGTTCATCGATTTCCAGCAATGCCTTCCCCTGGCCCTGTGGAACAACCATGCCGGAGGCGGCCACGTTGAGTTGCGCCTCTCCCATCGCGCCGTAAAAGTCGTTCACGGTGTCACTCATCTGGCCAAATGCCAAGTAGTTCACCTGGCAGGTGTGATGCAGCACCTTGGCCGGCTGCGCTAGATTTCCAAATCGCCAGCACTGCTGGCTTCGATGGGCGCCTTGGCTTATGACACGACGCTTGAGCAGTTCAATTCCAGCGGGACTGGCCCATTTCGCCCGGAGCGTGTTGACTGCCACCTGAACTTGTGAGAACCCCATGGCCCATTTCATGGTGACAATGGATTCATCGAGATAGGCGGAATCCAGGTTGCTCATACGGTAGCGATCCTGGCTTTTTTTCATCTCCAGCGGCATCTCTTAAGGTGCCCCGTTGAACCACCGCTCCATCAATGCAGCCGCCACGTGCCAGCCTTGCCGCGTTTTCATGACCGACGGAATGTCACGTAGTTGGAATAGCCTTGTTTGATGTTTGGGCGCCAGTCTTCGTTGCAACTGCTCGCGCAATGCCTCTTGCGGCACGGTGATGACTTGTCCCAAAGCACTCCCCCTGTGATCTGAATGGCTCCGGATTATCGAAAGGGTTTGCGCCTCTTTCAGTTCGCCAACACAGTTTCTTGTTACGACAAGTAGGCACGCGCCAAGCGTCCATGCAGCCTGCGTGCACGGGTCGCACCCAACTTCCGCCAATGGATGCCGCATGCCATCCACCCACTCATCGAATCCGGTATCCTGCTGGCCTCGATCACGGCCGTGGCCCTGAACGTTTTCTTCAATGGCGCCAGCCGCGACACCTCCGCCGCTGTGAATGCCGCACGCCAGGCCGACGCCCACTAGTGTCCCGCCTGCCCGCTGACGAAAACCCGTTGCCGCCCCCTGCCAGCCTCGGTTGCCAGGGGGTTTGGCTTTAGAGCCTGTTCAAAGTCTTTTTGGAGATCGCATTGGAGTGCAATCGGGATGAGTGGATGCTTCGGATGCGCCGCATGGGCTCATGCCCATGCAAGCAGCCGGAGCGTTCACTCGCCCGATTTCGCTCCAACCCTTTGGGCAGCGGCCTTGGCGGGCGGTCTGCGGCGTTGCGGCGCTTGTGGATAGCCGGGCTATCCACTGCGCAC
>NZ_JBMIRS010000066.1:0-22296 GCF_049198005.1 Paracidovorax sp. MALMAid1276
CCCCGGCTTCGACAGGCTCAGCCCGAACGGGTGGAGAGGCGCCCAGGCTTCGACAGGCTCAGCCCGAACGGGTGAAGAGGCGCCCCGGCTTCGGCAGACTCTGCCAGCATCAACAATGCAAGAAGCTACAAAAAATATAGCTATCAACGCTTGATGGGTAAGCGCTAAAGGCTATTTTTATAAAAACTCAGCCAGCCTCATCCGCCGCAAACTCCGGCAATCCCTTCAGCCGCTCGTAGATCGGCGCAAAGTCCGCCGCCGTCATCTCGAACAACTGCTCGAAACTGTCGATCACAAAGTACGTCTGCTGGTACGTGTCGATCTTGTAGCGCGTGCGCATGGTCCGCTCCAGTGCCAGTGGCAGGCGCTGCGGCTCGGGGCTTTGCACCGAGTACGCCAGCTCGCCCGACGAGCTCAGGATCCCGGCGCCATAGGCCCTCAGCTCACCCGCTTCGCGGATCAGACCGAACTCGATGGTGTACCAGTACAGGCGGCTCAGCATCTCGCACGCGCCCAGCCCGTGCGCCTTCAGCCCGCCCTGGCCGTAGCGCTGCACATAGTCGGCAAACACGGGGTTGAACAAGAGCGGCACATGGCCGAACAGGTCGTGAAAGACGTCGGGCTCGACGATGTATTCGAACTCCTCGGGCGTGCGGATCCAGTCCGTCACCGGGAACTTGCGGTGGGCCAGCAGGGTGAAGAAGGGCACCTCGGGGATCAGGCCGGGCACGCCCACCAGCTCCCAGCCGGTGGCCTTGTACAGGCGCTCGTTCACCTCTTCAAAACGCGGGATGCGGTCGCTCGCGCCCAGCGAGGGCAGGGCGTCGATGAAGGCCTGGCTGGCCAGGCCCGGCAGCAGGGCGCGCTGGCGGTCGTACAGGCGCCGGTAGGTGTCGTGGTCGGCGGCGGTGTAGCTGGCGTAATCCTGCGGGCAGGTGTAGTCCGCGTTGGCGCGCGAGTAGTCGCCGCGGGGAGGGCGGGCGGATTGGCCATAGACGACAGGGGCTTGTCCCATTTCTTTTACTCCTTGCCGCCCAGACCGCGCGCCGAAGTGGCGCGCTTTCGCCCGGCGGCTGCTAATCGATCTTGATCTTTGCGGCCCGGATCAGGAACTCGTACTTGCTGTTTTCCGAGCGCACAAACTGCGCAAACCCGTCCAGCGTCAGCTCTTCGGGTGCGATGCCCATCTTCTTGAACTTCTCCCGGCCGGCCGGCGATTGCATGGCGGCGGTGAATGCGTCGGCATAGCGGCGCGCGTCGGCATCGGGCAGCGCGGCGGGCGCGAACAGGCCGAACCAGGTGGACACGTTGAAGCCCTGCACGTTTTCGTTGATGCTGGGCACGTTGGGCAGCGCCTCGTTGCGGCTGAGCGTGGTCACGCCCAGCGCCAGCAGCTTGCCCGACTGGATCTGCGGCAGTGCCGACGCCAGGTTGTCGAACACCAGCAGCACCTGGCCGGATTCGAGTGCGGCCAGCGCGGGCTTGGAGCCCTGGAAGGGCGTGTGGCCCATCCGGGTGTTGGTGAGCGACTTGAACATCTCGGCCGAGATGTGGCCGATGCTGCCGTTGCCGCCCGAGCCGTACTGGAGCTGCTCGGGGTTCTTCTTGAGATAGGCCACCAGGTCGGGCGTGGTCTTGATGCCCAGCTTGGCCGCCTGCGCCGCGTTCACCACCAGCACATTGGGCGTGCGCGCCACCAGCGCGATGGGCTTGAAGTCCTTGAGCGCGTCGTACGGGAAGTTCTTCTTGTACAGCCAGGGGTTGACGGCATGGGTGGCCACCGCGCCCATCAGCACCTGGTTGCTGGCTTTGGCGGACTTGGCGACCTGGTCGGCCCCGATGCTGCCGCCGGCGCCCGGCTTGTTCTGCACGGTGATGGGGCCCAGCTGCGCGGCCGCGCCTTCGGCCACGATGCGGGCCGAGATGTCCAGCGGGCCCCCGGCGGGGTAGGGCACCACGAGGGTGAGCGGGGCGGAGGGGTTCTGGTCCAGCGCGTGCGTGGCCACACAGGCCAGGCCCACGCTGATCAGGGTGCTGCGAAACGGCATCAAGGGTCCTTTAAGGTTCCGGAGAGGGCGCAGTATAGGCAGCTGCTCCGGGTTTACCCTGGATGACTGACGTCCTACGTCTGTCTCAGGCGTTCAGCACGCCGCGGCGGATCTGGTCGCGCTCCAGCGATTCGAACAGCGCCTTGAAGTTGCCTTCGCCAAAGCCATCGCGGTAGTCGCCCTCGCGCTGGATGAATTCAAAGAACACCGGGCCCAGCATGGGCGTGGAAAAGATCTGCAGCAGCAAACGGGGCGTGCCGTCGGCCGTCGTGCCGTCCAGCAGGATGCCGCGCGACTGCAGCTCGGCCACCGGCTGGCCGTGGCCGGGCAGGCGGGTGTCCAGCATTTCGTAATACACCTCGTTGGGCGCGGTGGCCAGGGGCACACCGGCCAGGCCCAGCTTGTCCACCACGTCCAGCAGGTTGTCGCAGATCAGCGCGATATGCTGGATGCCCTCGCCATTGAACTGCATGAGGAACTCTTCGATCTGGCCGCCGCCCTGCTTGGACTCTTCGTTCAGGGGAATGCGGATCTTGCCGTCCGGCGCCGTCATGGCCTTGCTGGTCAGGCCCGTGTACTCGCCCTGGATGTCGAAGTAGCGGATCTCGCGGAAACCAAACAGCTTTTCGTAGAAGCCGGCCCAGAAGCCCATGCGGCCCCGGTACACGTTGTGGGTGAGGTGGTCGATTTCGTTCAGGCCGTGGCCCACGGGGCGGCGGTCCACGCCTTCGATGAATTCGAAGTCGATGTCGTAGATGGATTTGCCGTCTTCAAAGCGGTCGATCAGATACAGCGGCGCGCCGCCGATGCCCTTGATGGCGGGCAGGCGCAGCTCCATGGGGCCGGTGGGGATCTCGATGGGCTGTGCGCCCAGCTCCAGCGCGCGCTGGTAGGCCTTGTGCGAATCCTTCACGCGAAACGCCAGGCCGCAGGCCGAAGGGCCGTGCTCGGCGCCGAAGTAGGCCGCCTGGCTGTGGGGCTCGCGGTTGAGGATGAAATTGATGCCGTTCTGGCGGTACAGCACCACGTCCTTGGAGCGGTGCTTGGCCACGAGGGTGAAGCCCAGCTTTTCAAACACGGCTTCCAGCACGCCGGGTTCAGGCGAGGTGAACTCGACGAACTCGAAGCCCATCAGGCCCATGGGGTTGTCCCAGGCGTGCAGCTGGGCGGCGGTGTCTTGCGGCAGGGCGGCGTTCATGGGGTGTCTCCGGCATCCGTTGATGAATGCCTTCCACTGTAGGCGCGCCCCACCTCACGATTCAGGCGAAATAGGGAGCCAGCCCCGGTGGATTTGCAGGAATGTTGCGTAGACGCCCCCGGGCGATCAATCTGACCGCGCAGCCGGTGGCGTGGCCGCCGACTTTCGGCTTTTCAAGAGCCTCGCAGCTTGCGCAGTGCCAGCGCTGCGTCAATGCGCGCCAGCTCCTCGGTCGAGAACAGCTGCAGGCGCAGCCGGTCCAGGGCCGGGCCCTCGCCCTGCTGAGTGCGCGCCTGGCTGTACTGGTCCAGCCGCTGCTGCCAGTGCTGCTCTTCCCGGTCGAGCTGGGCCAGGGCGTGGGCGGCGGGCTCGCCGTATTGGGCGCTACGGGCCGCGTGGCGGGTGTAGGGGTCGGCGTTCTGCGCGTTGAAGGCGGCCGTCTGCGCAGCTGCGTCCAGGTGTGCAGTGGCCTGGGCGCGCTCGGCACGGCGCGCGGCCGGCAGCTCGGCCTCGGCATCGCGCAGCGCCCGGGCGCGCTGGTCGGCCGTCAGGTCGGGGTTGCGGGCCAGCTCCAGCCGTGCCAGCGTGTAGCGGTCCAGCGCGGCTTCGCTCGCAAACAGCGCGTCGTACTCGGCACCGTCAAAAAAACGCAGGCGCACGGCGTGCCGCGCCTGCAGCGATTCGCGCAGCGCCTGCGGATCGGTCGGGTCCTTGGGCGCGCGCAGCTGGCCCAGGGCCACCCGATAGTCCACATAGCGCTCGGCCAGCGCCAGCGCGCGCGCCGCCAGGCCGGGCGCAAAGTGCTTGCCCACCAAAGCAGCCAGCCGCTGCTTGAGCGCGTCGGGGTCGCTGGCGTCCCCGGCGTCGAGCAGCAGGGCCTCCAGCGTGTTGCGCAGCCCGTCCACCAGCAAGGGATCGTCGGCGGCCCCTGCGATGGCGGCCTGGCGCTGGGCAAAGAAGTCGCTGGCGCCTGGCCCGCCGGGGCGGCCCGCCGTGGGAAGGGTCGAACCTTGCGCCTGGGCGCGCGCACCGCGGCCTTCCGGGCCTGCACCGGCGCCGGGCGAATCGTCCGCCGCGGTGTGCAGCAGCCAAGCGCCGCCCAATGCGGCCACGGCCAGCGTGGCAGCAACCACCTTCTTCACGGCAGGCGCATCACGCCTGCGGGGCCGGGCGCCGTGCATGGCTTACAGCCCCTGCTGCTTGAGGCGGTTGGCGTGCTGGCGGTACAGCGTCACCGGGTCGGTGGAGAACCAGTCGCGCAGGCCCAGCAGCTGGTTCACCTCGTCCAGATGGTTCTGGCGGTAGTCGCCCAGGTGCTTGCCCAGTCGCGACGAGCAGGCAGACACCAGGCCGTCGTTGGCCTCGCCGAACGTCAGGCTCAGCGTGGCGAGCAGGGCGTCGCTGGCGTCCAGCACGTTGGTCAGGGGCAGCGTGCCGGTCCAGGAGTAGTAGCGCACGCCGCTCACCAGCTCGGCGCCATTGCCGCAACCCGACGTGGGCACGCCTTGTGGAAAGCGGGTGTTGAACTTGGCGCTGCCCGCCGTGGTCAGCGAGTCGAGCGCCGCCGTGGGCATCTGGGGCAGGCCGGTGCCGCCGGAGGTCAGGTTGATCAGGGCCACCAGCGCCTTGGCGGCAGCGTTGGCCACGGCTTCGGACACCGAGCCCGCTGGCGCCACGCCCCGCAGGATGTCGGCCACGCGCGAGCCGCGGTTCACGCCGCCGATCGACGTGACCGATGCCACCAGCTGCGGCGCCACACCGGCCACGTAGCGCGTGGTGGGCCCGCCATGCGAATGGCCCACCAGGTTCACCTTGCCGGCACCGGTGATCGCGAGGATGGTCTTGACCTGCGCGAGCAGCTGCTCGCCGCGCACCTCGCTGCTGTTGGCCGCCGAGACCTGCGCCACATACACCTTGGCGCCGCCCTGGCGCAGCGCGTCGGGGATGCCGTAGAAGTAGTCCACGCCCAGCGCCGAGTCAAAGCCAAAAAGCCCGTGCACAAGCACGATGGGATACCGCGTCTGCGTGTAGCCCGCCTGGGCATGGGCGCCTGCCCCGACCAGCAGCAACCCCGCCGTGGCTGCCAGCACCAGTCGCCGCAAAAAGCGGCTGAAAAATCCGGTCATGTGTTTGTCTCCAAGGATGTGATTTTTGTATTCGCAAAAATAGAACGACCGTTCTTTTTTGCAGTTGATATTTTTCAGCCGGCGGGCTGGCTGTCACTATCGGGACATACCCGTGCCCGCATGCCGCTGCCGCAAAAGCGCTGCAACTTCGTAAAATATTGCGCTATGAAAGCATTTGACGCACTGGACAAGCTGGATCTGGCCATCTTGCGCCGCCTGCAGGAAAACGGGCGCGAGACGTACGACGTCATCGGAGAGCAGGTCGGCCTGTCGCCCAGCGCCGTGCTGCGCCGGGTGAAGCGGCTGGAAGACAGCGGCGTGATCGACCGCTATGTCGCGCTGGTGCCCCCTGAAGCGGTGGGGCTGGGGCTCACGGCGTATCTCAACGTGCGGCTCGAAAAACACACCGAAAGCCACAAGCGCAACCCCATGGACCTGTTCCGCGCCAGCGTGCAGACCTGGCCCGAGGTGGTCGAATGCGCGTCGCTGACCGGCGAGATGGACTACCTGCTGCGCGTGGTGGTGGCCGACATGGCGCACTACAGCCGGTTCATCATGGACACGCTGCTTAAGCACCCCAGCGTGCAGGACTGCAAGACCAGCTTTGTGCTGGACCGGGTAAAGGCGACGACAGCGGTGCCGGTGTAACCGGGCAGCCTTAGCGGTGTGCGGGCCGCGTTCTCCACCTTGCCTCGGACGTGCGATTCGCTATACCCTGGCTGTGCTTCGCCACCCAGGCGCATTTGCGCCCTGCGGAGGTCGCGGAGGCGACGGTATGGATGCCCACCAACGTCAGATTGACTAAAAAATCAATAGCAAGAAATCGTTGCTGGATAAGCGCAGAAAGCTGATTTGAACGATTATTCGACTGAGTCCTCTTATTTTGTTGCGCCGCAGCAAAAACCGCTGGAAATGATCAGGGAAAACCCTTATATTTGCCGCCATGATCGCAACGAAAGACTGGCTCAAGGCATCCTGGTACGTCAGCAAGGGGATGCTGACACCGGTGACAGGCCGCCCGTCTGCCGACAGCCATAACCAAGCTCCTGTGATGGTTCCCATCCGTGCCCTCGGCCCCTCCTACCGCGAACGCATCGCGCAGCATTTGCTGCAGCTGGAGCCTGCCGACCGCTATCTGCGCTTTGGCTACGCGGCCAACGATGAACAGATCCGCCGCTATGCCGAGCAGCTGGACTTCAACCGCGACGAGATCTTCGGCATCTACAACCGGCGCCTCGAACTCATCGCGATGGCGCATCTGGCGTTTTCCGAGCACCCCGAGCACAAGCATTGCGCCGAATTCGGCGTGTCGGTGCTGCGGCAGGCGCGCGGCCGCGGCTTCGGGGCCCGCCTGTTCGAGCGGGCGGTGATGCACGCCCGCAACGAGGGCGTGAACATGGTGTTCATCCACGCGCTGTCTGAAAACACCGCCATGCTCAAGATCGCGCGCAACGCGGGCGCCACCGTGCGCCGCGATGGCACCGAGTCTGAGGCCTACCTGCAGATTCCCCCGGCCAGCCTCGACACGCGCATGGCCGAAATCGTGGAGCAGCAGTTCGCCGAGGTGGACTACCAGCTCAAGAAGCAGGCCAAGCAGTTCTGGGACTTTCTGGCCGGCGTGCAGGAAGTGCGCAGCGGCGTTCAGCACGCGCGCCACCAGTCGGCAGAGTGACGACGCGCAGCAGCCCCCGGCTGCGCGTCATGGCGATCCGCTATCCTACGGGGCTGATCCACTACCGCACGTCCTGCACTCCTCCCAGTGTCTGACCCGCACCCCGCGCGGCCTCCTGAAAAGGAAGACAAGCGCTCCTTCCTGCAGAAAGTGGCCGAGTTCATCCACCCCGGCCCGGACTCCACGGAAGATCTCATCGAGACCCTGGCCGACGCTGAAGACAACGACGTCATCGGCGCCGATTCCCGTGTGATGCTCGAGCGCGTCATCCGCATGGCGGACATGACGGCCAGCGACGTGATGGTGGCCACGCGCCGCATGGACATGGTCAATATCGAGGCGCCGCTCGAGGAGCTGCTGAACCTGGTGATCAGCACGGCGCATTCGCGGTTCCCGGTGTACCAGGGCGCGCGCGACAACATCATCGGCATCCTGCTGGCCAAGGACCTGCTCAAGCTGCAGCGCGCGCCCGAGCTGAACATCCGCGCCCTGCTGCGCCCCGCGGTGTTCGTGCCCGAGAGCAAGGGCCTGAACGACCTGCTGCGGGAGTTCCGTGGCAACCGCAACCACCTGGCCATCGTGATCGACGAATTCGGCCGCGTGGCGGGGCTGGTCACCATCGAAGACGTGCTGGAGCAGATCGTCGGCGAGATCGAGGACGAGTTCGACATTCCCGAGGACGACGGCGACATCTTCGGCCTGGCCGACCGCACCTACCGCGTGAGCGGCGACACCTCGGTGGAACGGGTCTGCGAGGCCTTCGACACGCTGGTGCAGAGCAGCGATGCCGACGCGCACTTCGACACCATCGGCGGCCTGATCGCCCATGAAATGGGCCACGTGCCCAAGCGCGGCGAACACCTGCAGCTGGGCGGCCTGCACTTTGTGGTGCTGCACACCAAGGGCGGTGCCGTGCGCTGGTTCAAGGTGTCGCGCGTCGCCGACGATAGCCCGGCCTTCGGCAGCGCCAGCGAGTGACGGCGCCTGCCATTCCCCTGGCAGGCCACCGCCTGGCGCTGCAGGTTCCGCTGGCCGTGGGCGCCGGGCTGGCGCAAGCCGCATCGCTGGCATGGCCGGGCAGCGGGCAGCCGCTGTGGTGGCTGCAGCTGGCGTCCATCGCTGTGCTGGCGTGGCTGGTGCGCCCCGGTGGAGAACGCCGTGCGCCGGGCTGGCGCAGGGGGGCGCTGCTGGGCGGCCTGTTTGCCACGGCCTGGCTGGTGGGCACCTTCTGGTGGCTGTTCATTTCCATGCACACCTACGGAGGACTGGCAGCGCCGCTGGCCGCCCTGGCCGTGCTTGCCCTGGCGGCCTTTCTGGCCACCTACTACGCCGCAGGTTTGGGGATTTTTTGCCGTCTAGCGCTTGCCAGTAAAGCGCTGACAGCTATTCTTTTCGGAGCGATCTGGCTGCTGGCCGAGTTGGCGCGCGGAACGCTATGGACCGGTTTCCCCTGGGGCGCCGGCGGCTATGCGCACGTGGACGGGCCCCTGGCCGTGCTGGCGCGCAGCGTGGGCGTGTACGGGCTGGGCGCCGTGGCAGCGGCGCTGGCGATGTGGCTGGTGCAGCTGCGGGCCGCAGACCTGCGCCGCGTTCGCACCGGGGCGGCGCTGCTGACGGTGGCGGTGGTGCTGGCGGGCCTGGCACTGCAGCGCCAGTGCGCCGTGGAACAGTGCGGCACGCCCGGCGGAGCGCCCTTCCGCGCCATGACGCTGGAGCTGCTGCAGGGCAATATTCCGCAAGACGAAAAGTTCCAGCCCGGAAGCGGCGTGCCCTTGGCGCTGCAGTGGTATGCCGAGGCACTGCGCAGCGCGCAGGCCGACCTAGTGGTGGCGCCCGAAACGGCGATTCCGCTGCTGCCGCAGCAGCTCCTGCCCGGCTACCTGGAGGGCATCCAGCAGCACTATGCACAGGGTCGGCAGGCCGCCCTGCTGGGCATACCGCTGGGAGACGACGCGGTCGGCTACACGAATTCGGTCCTGGGCATGAGCGCCGCCACCCACGCCGAGCCCTACCGCTACGACAAGCACCACCTCGTGCCGTTCGGCGAGTTCATCCCGCCGTTCTTCAGGTGGTTCACGGCCATGATGAACATCCCCCTGGGCGACTTCAACCGGGGCGCCGTCGGCCAGGCGTCGTTTGCGTGGGCGGGCCAACGCATTGCACCCAACATCTGCTACGAAGACCTGTTCGGCGAAGAGCTGGGCGCGCGTTTCATCGACCCGGCGCAGGCACCGACGGTGTTCGTCAATGTCAGCAACATCGGCTGGTTTGGCAACACGGTGGCCATCGACCAGCACCTGCACATCAGCCGCATGCGAGCGCTGGAGTTCGAGCGGCCCATGGTGCGTGCCACCAACACCGGTGCCACGGCCGTCATCGACCACCGTGGCGTCGTCACCCACCAGCTGGAGCGCCACACCCGCGGCGTGCTGCGCGCCGAGGTGCAAGGGCGCGGGTTGGACGCACAAAGCGGCTGGGCCATCACGCCCTATGCATGGTGGGTGTCGCGCTGGGGGCTGTGGCCGCTGTGGGCGCTGGGCGCCGCCGTGGTCGCGGTGTGCGCCCTGGCCCGGCGCGCGCGCCACGTCGTTTCGGCTTGATCCAGCGCAGGCTCCGTGCGGGTGCCCTGACACTTGACTGGGCCAAAACCCGGGCGCTGTCATCCCAAGCCTTGATAATGGAGCCCCACAAGCGGGGGCTTGTCGGCCTGCATCGCAGGCCAAGATGATTTGAGGCGGGGCTCGCCCGCCGTTCTGGAGCACGACTGAAAATGGCAGATTCCTTTTCCTACGAACAACTGATTGCCTCCGGCGAGGGGCGGCTGTTCGGCGCTGACAGCGGGCGCTTGCCGCTGCCACCCATGCTGATGTTCGACCGCATCACGCACATCGACAGCGATGGGGGCGCGCATGGTCTGGGAAAGATCGTCGCCGAGCTGGACGTCAAGCCGGACCTGTGGTTCTTCGCCTGCCATTTCCAGGGCGACCCCGTCATGCCCGGCTGCCTGGGGCTCGATGCCATGTGGCAGCTGATCGGCTTTTACCTGACCTGGCTGCAGCTGCCCGGCCGGGGCCGCGCGCTGGGTGCGGGCGAGGTCAAGTTCACCGGCGAGGTGGGCCCCGACGTGAAGCGCGTGACCTATGAAATCGACATCAAGCGCGTGATCAAGCGCAAGCTCGTGATGGCCATCGGCGACGCCCGCCTGCTGGCCGACGGCAAGGAAATCTATGTGGCCAACGACCTGCGCGTGGGCCTCTTCAAGCGCGAGGGCGACGACAAGGACGCAGCAGCATGACGACCACCAAGAAGCGCGTAGTCATCACCGGCGCGGGCATCGTTTCGTGCATCGGCAACGACCTGCCCACCGTGGAAGCCTCGCTGCGTGCGGGTACCAGCGGCATCAAGGCCGTGGAAAAGTTCAAGGAGCTGGGCCTGCGCAGCCAGGTGGGCGGCGTGCCGCAGATCGACATCGAGGCGCGCATCGACCGCAAGCAGCTGCGCTTCATGGGCGATGCGGCCGCCTATGCCCAGATCGCGCTGGAAGACGCGATTGACCAGGCGGGCCTCACGCCCGAACAGGTCAGCCACCCGCGCACCGGCCTCATCATGGGTTCGGGCGGCGGCTCGCCCGCCAACCAGATCGAAGCGGCCGACACGCTGCGCGAAAAAGGCATCCGCCGCGTGGGGCCCTACCAGGTCACGCGCTGCATGAGCTCCACCGTGTCCGCCTGCCTGGCCACCAACTTCAAGGTCAAGGGCATCAACTACTCCATCACCTCGGCCTGCTCCACCTCGGCCCACTGCATCGGCGCGGCCGCGCAGCAGATCGCCTGGGGCATGCAGGACGTGATGTTCGCGGGCGGCGGCGAGGAACTGAGCTGGGGCATGTCGCTGCTGTTCGACGGCATGGCCGCGATGTCCAGCAAGTACAACGACACGCCCGAGAAAGCCTCGCGCGCTTACGACGCCAACCGCGACGGCTTCGTGATCGCGGGCGGCGGCGGTGCCGTGGTGCTGGAGAGCCTGGAGCACGCCCAGGCGCGCGGCGCCACCATCCTGGCCGAAGTGGTGGGCTTTGGCGCCACCAGCGACGGCGAGGACATGGTGGCCCCCTCGGGCGACGGCGCCATCGCCTGCATGCGGCAGGCCATGGAAGGGCTCGATGCCCCCATCGACTACATCAACACCCACGGCACCTCCACGCCCGTGGGCGACATGCAGGAAGTGCGGGCCATGCGGGCGCTGTTCGGCGACCAGGTGCCGCCGTTCTCGTCCACCAAATCGCTCACCGGCCACTCGCTGGGCGCCACGGGGGTGCAGGAGGCGATCTACTGCATGATCATGCTCAACAAGGGCTTCATCGCCGGATCGGCCAACGTGGAGACGCCCGACCCGGCCCTGGGCGACATGCCGCTGGTCACGCAAACGCGCGATGCACAGCTGAACACTGTGCTGTCCAACAGCTTCGGCTTTGGCGGCACCAACGCCAGCCTGGTGTTGCGCCGCTGGAAGGGCGCCTGACTGGTTTTTCTCGCCGGTCTCGCTGCCGCCAAACCCGCCCCCGCGCACTGCGGCGGCGGGTTTTTTCATGGAGTGGGGCAGGCTACTTGCGCGGTCGGGGCGTCAGCGCCTCGTGCAGCAGCGCGGGCACCATGGCCAGCATGCGCGTGGCCTGCAGGCCCGGCGGGTGGTGGTTGGCGTGGTAGCTGTACAGCGACATGGGCGGCAGGTCGGGCAGTTCCACCGCCACCATGTGGGCCGGGTCCAGGCGGATGGCGGTGAGGAAGTCCACCACCGTGAAGCCCATGCCCAGCCGCACCAGCTCCAGCGCCAGGCGCGACGTCTGCACCTGCAGGCCCGGGCCGCCCGGCGTGCCCAGGCGCTCGGCCGTGCGGTCGATGGACTGGCGCATGGGGTCGTCGCCCACCAGGCGGATCACCGGCACCTGCGCCAGGCGCGCGGCCATGCTGGCGGCGCGCGGCGCGCGGTCCCACACGGTGCGGGCCACGGCCAGCGACAGGCGGCCGCTCACCAGCAGCTCGCTGTGCACCTGCGGGTGCGGGTGCTCGAAAAAGCCCAGCCCAAAGTCCACGCTGCGCGTGAGCAGCGCCTGCGTCATCTGGTCCTGGTGGATGGTGCGCACCTCCACGCCCACATGCGGGTGCTTTTGCGCATGGCAGTGCAGCAGCGTGGGCAGAAACTCGTGCGTGATCGACGGAATGGCCGCCAGCCGCACATCGCCCAGCTCGGTGGTCGCGAGGTTGCGCGCCGTGCGCTGCAGCGCGTCCAGCTGGCGGTGGATGCTGCCGGATTCCACGGCCAGCACCTGCGCCTCGGGCGTGGGCGTAAGCCCCGCAGGCGTGCGGTTGAACAGCCGGTAGCCCAGCTGCAGCTCGGTATGCGCTACGGCCTTGCTCACCGCCGATGGTGTGATGCACAGCAGGCGCCCCGCCGCGCTCATGCTGCCGGTCTGCAAGACGGCCTGGAACACTTCGAGCTGGCGGAGATTCATGGAGAAAAAGCAAAAAAGCAGCGAGGAACAGGCTGTGAATTCAATTCACAGGGTGACGCCAATTATTCCAGCTGGCTGTGCATGAATTTCTCATAGGATGCCGCACCGCCTGACAGCCCCGCCTTGGCGGCTGGACGGCAGCAGGGCACCGCATCACCCGGTGGTGCCCGAAGAACGACCTTGAGACACAACCCATGCGAATCTTTTCTGCTTCTTCCACTTCCATCACGCGCCGCTGGCTGGCGGGCGTGGTGCTCTCGGCCCTGTCCACCGTGGCCCTGGCCCAGGCGGCCAAGCCCCATGTGGTGGTGCTGGCCACGGGCGGCACCATTGCCGGTGCGGGCGCCTCGGCGGCCAACAGCGCCACCTATGCGGCGGCCAAGGTGCCGGTCGACAAGCTGCTGGCGGGCCTGCCCGAGCTGGCCAACGTGGCCAAGGTGTCGGGCGAGCAGGTGTTTCAGATCGCGTCCGAGAGCTTCACCAACGAGCACCTGCTGCGCCTGGGCCAGCGCGTCTCGGCCCTGACCAAGCAGGCCGATGTGGACGGCATCGTCATCACCCACGGCACCGACACGCTGGAAGAAACGGCGTACTTTCTGAACCTCACCGTGCGCACCCACAAGCCCATCGTGGTGGTCGGCTCCATGCGCCCCGGCACGGCCCTGTCGGCCGACGGCGCGCTGAACCTGTACGACGCCGTGACCGTGGCCGCCAGCAAGGACGCTGCGGGCAAGGGCGTGCTGGTCACAATGAACGACGAGATCCAGAGTGGCCGCGACGTGCACAAGCACATCAACATCAAGACCGAGGCGTTCAAGAGTCAGTGGGGCCCGCTGGGCATGGTGGTGGAAGGCAAGAATTACTGGTTCCGCGCGCCGGTCAAGCGCCACACCGCGCAGTCCGAGTTCAACATCGACGACATCAAGGCCCTGCCCGCCGTGGACATCGTCTACGGCTACGGCAACATGAACACGACCGGCATCGAGGCCTATGGCAAGGCGGGCGTCAAGGCGCTGATCCACGCCGGCACGGGCAACGGGTCGGTGGCCGCACAGGCCGTCGAATCGCTCAAGGCCCTGCGTGGTCAGGGCGTGCAGATCATCCGCTCGGCCCGCGTGCCCGACGGTTTTGTGCTGCGCAACGCTGAGCAGCCTGACGACAAATACGACTGGGTGGTGGCGCATGACCTGCGTCCGCAAAAGGCCCGCATCCTTGCCATGGTGGCTTTGACCAAGACCCAGGACAGCAAGGAACTCCAGCGCATTTTCTGGGAGTATTGAGAAGACCCCCTGAGTCGCTTCGCGCCTTCCCCCTGAAGGGGGACGCCCCCAGCGCGGCGGGGCGGCCCTTGCGCGGGGGCACTGGCCGGGTTCGCGCCGGTATCGACGGGCGGCGAGCTGCGCAGCGACAGGCTATTTCAGACAAGACTTGGCGCACCACATATGCGCCGACGGACTGCCCGCAAAGGTGGTCACCGGCACGCACCGGCTTATAGCTCGCGTGACTGGTTGGGAAGGCTGGGGCTCCAAAAGGGCTCCGGCCTTTTTTCATGCGCGCGCGCCGATGTGGTGGGCGCTGTCGCAGCACGCGCGGCGGCGCGCCGTAAAATCGCCGGTTTGCGCGCGCGATGCCCGTCCTGGTTGCCTTTTGGACGGCGGGCCTCGGCTTGCTCATGCACCGCGTTTTCTTCTTTTCCCCTTACTTTACCGGCCCTGGCTTGCCAGTGCCTCAGCCACAGACGCCATGTTGACCTTCCAGCAAATCATCCTGAAGCTGCAGTCCTACTGGGACGCGCAGGGTTGCGCGCTTTTGCAGCCCTACGACATGGAAGTGGGCGCAGGCACCTCGCACACCGCCACCTTCCTGCGCGCCATCGGCCCCGAGCCCTGGAAGGCCGCCTACGTGCAGCCCAGCCGCCGCCCCAAGGACGGCCGCTATGGCGAGAACCCCAACCGCCTGCAGCATTACTACCAGTACCAGGTGGTGCTCAAGCCCGCACCGGCCAACATCCTGGAGCTGTATCTGGGCAGCCTCGAAGCCCTGGGCTTCGATCTGAAGAAGAACGACATCCGCTTTGTCGAAGACGACTGGGAAAACCCCACGCTGGGCGCCTGGGGCCTGGGCTGGGAAGTGTGGCTCAACGGCATGGAGGTGACGCAGTTCACCTACTTCCAGCAGGTCGGCGGCATCGACTGCAAACCCGCCACCGGCGAGATCACCTACGGGCTGGAGCGCCTGGCCATGTACCTGCAGGGCGTGGACAACGTCTACAACCTGAAGTGGACCGACACGCTGAGCTATGGCGACGTGTACAAGCAAAACGAGGTGGAACAGTCCACCTACAACTTCGAGCACAGCGATGCGGACTTCCTGTTCACCGCGTTCAATGCGCACGAAAGGCAGGCGAAATACCTGATGGAGCAGCAGCTGGCTCTGCCCGCGTACGAGCAGGTGCTCAAGGCCGCGCACAGCTTCAACCTGCTGGACGCACGCGGCGCCATTAGCGTGACCGAACGCGCCGCCTACATCGGCCGCATCCGCAACCTGGCCCGCAGCGTGGCGCAGAGCTACTACGACAGCCGCGAGCGCCTGGGCTTCCCCATGGCGCCGCGCGAGTGGGTGGAACAGATGACGAAGAAGGCTGCGTGAGAGAAATGACGATGACGACCCAAAACCTCCTCGTTGAATTGTTTGTCGAAGAGCTGCCGCCCAAGGCGCTCCTGAAGTTGGGTGAAGCCTTTGGGTATGGGATAGCTACGAGCCTCGCAAGGCAAAACCTTGTTAATCCGAACGTCTCAGGCGCTTTTGACGTCTTTGCTTCTCCACGTCGACTTGCTGTTTTGATACGAAAAGTCGATGACAGAGCCGAAGATGAGCCGGTTTCTCAAAAGCTGATGCCTGTGACCGTGGGCTTGGACAAAGACGGCAACGCCACGCCCGCGCTCTTGAAAAAGCTGCAGGCGCTGGGCGCCGATGTGTCCAACCCCGCCGCCGCCGTGGCCGCGCTCAAGCGCGCGCAGGACGGCAAGGCCGAAGCCCTTTTCTACGACAGTGTGGTGCCCGGCGCCACGCTGCAGGCGGGCCTGCAAAAAGCGCTGGATGAAGCCATCGCCAAGCTGCCCATCCCCAAGGTGATGAGCTACCAGCTCGAAACCGACTGTGAACTGCCCGGTTGGACCAGCGTGAACTTTGTGCGCCCCGCGCATGGCCTGGTGGCCCTGCATGGCGCCGCTGTGGTGCCGGTGAAGGCGTTGGGCCTTGCCGCTGGCAACCGCACGCAAGGCCACCGTTTTGAAGCCACCGTGTCGCCCGTGGTGCTGGCAGATGCCGACAGCTACGCCGCCACGCTGCAAAAAGACGGCGCGGTGATCGCATCGTTTGCCGAGCGCAAGGCCGAGATCGCACGCCAGCTGGCCGCTGCCGCCGCCCAGGTGGGCAATGGCGCCCGCCCCATCGACGACGAGGCGCTGCTGGACGAAGTGACCGCGCTGGTCGAGCGGCCCAACGTGGTCATCTGCCAGTTTGAAGAGCAGTTCCTGGGCGTGCCGCAGGAGTGCCTCATCCTCACGATGAAGGCCAACCAGAAGTACTTCCCGCTGCTCGACGCCGCAGGCAAGCTGACCAACAAGTTCCTGGTGGTCAGCAACATCAGTCCCGAAGACACGAGCTTTGTCACCGGCGGCAACGAGCGCGTGGTGCGCCCGCGCCTGGCCGATGCGAAATTCTTCTTCGACCAGGACCGCAAGAAGACGCTGGCCTCGCGCGTCGAGGGCCTGGGCAAGGTGGTCTACCACAACAAGCTGGGCACACAGGGCGAGCGCGTGGAGCGGGTTCGCGCCATCGCCAAGGCCATTGCCACGCAGCTGGGCGAAGCCCAGCTGGTGCAAGACGCCGACCTGGCCGCGCAGCTGGCCAAGACCGACCTCGTGACCGACATGGTGGGCGAGTTCCCCGAGCTGCAGGGCATCATGGGCGGCTACTACGCCTTGAACGACGGCCTGGGCGAGACTGTGGCAAACGCGATCGAAGACCACTACAAACCCCGATTTGCGGGCGACGCACTGCCGCGCAATATGGCGGGCGTGGTGGTGGCGCTGGCTGACAAACTCGAAACGCTGGTGGGCATGTTCGGCATCGGCAATCTGCCCACCGGCGACCGCGACCCGTTTGCGCTGCGCCGCCATGCGCTGGGCGTGATCCGCATGCTGGTCGAAAAAGACCTATCGCTGGACTTGAGCGCGCTGCTGGCCGGTGCCGTGCCTGCCTTTGGCGACAAGATCACCGACGCGTCGGCGCAGCTCGCTGACTTCATCTACGACCGCCTCGCCGGCAGCCTGCGCGAGCAGGGCTACAGCGCGCAGGAAGTGGACGCCGTGCTGGCCTTGCGCCCGCAGCGCCTGGCCCTGGTCGAGAAGCAACTGGCGGCCGTGCGTGCCTTCGCCGCGCTGCCCGAGGCCCCGGCCCTGGCCGCCGCCAACAAGCGCGTGGGCAACATCCTGAAAAAGGCCGAGGTCGAGGGCGCGGTGGATGCGCATGTGAACCCCGAGCTGCTGCAGGAAAAGGCCGAGCAGGACCTGTACACCGCGCTGCAGCGCTTTGTGCCGGAGGCCAATACACAGTTCGACGCCGGTGACTACACCGGCAGCCTGCAGACCCTGGCCGTGCTGCGCGCGCCGGTGGATGCGTTCTTTGACGATGTGATGGTCAACGCCGAACAGCTGGACGTGCGCATGAACCGCCTGGGCCTGCTCAAGATGCTGCACAACGCGATGAACCGCGTGGCCGACCTCTCGCGTCTGGCCGTGTGACCCTGGGGCTGATAGGCTGGCGCTCTGTTCCCACTCGGCACGCCCTCCCATGAAACTCGTCATCCTCGACCGCGACGGCACCCTCAACCCGCTGGGGGATGACTACATCACCTCGGCCGACGAGTGGATGGCCCTGCCCGGGGCGCTGGAGGCCGTGGCGCGGCTCAACCATGCGGGCTGGCACGTGGTGGTGGCCACCAACCAGCCGGGGCTGGGGCGCGGGCTGTTCGACGTGGTGGCCCTCAACGCCATCCACGCCAAGATGCTGCGGCAGGTGGCGGCGGTGGGCGGGCGCATCGATGCGGTCTTTTACTGCCCCCACGCTGCCGACGAAGACTGTGCCTGCCGCAAGCCCGCACCGGGCCTGCTCGAACAGATCTGCGACCGCTACGGCGCCGAGCGCCAGGAGGTGCAGGTGGTGGGCAACTGCCCCGCGCACCTGCTGGCCGGCGCGGCGCTGGGTGCGCAGCTGCATCTGGTGTGCTCGGGCCAGTCGGCGCAGGTGGAGCCCGAAGACGGCCCGCCGCCCGGCCTGCCGCCCGGCACGCGCCTGCACGCCAGCCTGGGCGACTTTGCCGACCACCTGCTGCCCGTGGCGCCCCAGCCGGGCAGCAGCCCCGCGCCGGGGGGCGCCGATGCGGGCGGTGCCACCGCCCCGTCTCCGGGTGCTATCCTTTAGTGCTATTTAATTTATAGCTGTCAGCGCTTAATAGATAAGCGCTGGCGGCCAAAAATACCTCAAACAAGGCAGTCATGGCATTTCTCCGCTCGGTCATTCACCTTCTCTGGATGGGCATCACCGTGGTGCCCTACGCGCTGGCCATCATGCTGGGCACCTTGCTGGGGGTGCGGGGGCTGCCGCTGTACCGCATCGCGCGGGCCTGGCTGGCGCTGTGCATCAGCGGCGCGCGACGCATTCTGGGCATCCGGGTCGAGATCACCGGCATGGAGAACCTGCCGCAGGGCGAGCACGCAGGCGCGGTGCTGCTGGTCAAGCACCAGTCCACGTTCGAGACCTTTCTGATGCCGACCATCATGCCGCACCCCCTGGCCTATGTGTTCAAGAAGGAGCTGCTGTACGTGCCCTTCTTCGGCTGGGCCATCGGGCGGCTGGACATGATCCACATCGACCGCAGCCAGCGCACCCAGGCCTTCAACAAGGTGGTGCAGCAGGGCAAGGACCTGCTGGCCAAGGGCATCTGGATCATCATGTTCCCCGAAGGCACGCGCGTCGCGCGCGGGCAGAAGGGCCAGTACAAGACCGGCGGCACGCGCCTGGCCATCGACACCGGTGCGCCCGTGGTGCCGATTGCCGTCACGTCGGCCAAGGTCTGGCCGCGCAAGGCCTTCATCAAGCGGCCTGGCGTGGTCGAGGTGTCCATCGGCAAGCCCATTCCCAGCGCCGGCCGCCAGGCGGACGAGCTGATGCGCGAGGTCGAAGACTGGATCGAGGCGGAAATGCGCCGTCTGGACCCCGGCGCCTACCCCGCCGTCCCGCAGCCTGCGGGCGCCGGCCGTGCCGCCGGGCAGTGAGCCGGGCCGATGATGCAGCGGCTTGTGCAGTTGGCGCTGGACCTGTTCGACGATGCGCCGGCGGCGCGCGCGCCCAGTGTGCCCAGCGCGCCCGCATCATCCGCACCACCGGCCGCCCCGGCACCGCCCGCAGCCCGGCCTGTGGTGCAGGACTTTGATCAAAAAGTGCCTTCAGCGCTTGATGGTAAAGCGCTGATAGCTCCTAAAAATGTAGCAAATCAAGCCTTGGCAACGCCAGCGGCTTCGTTGCCCTCGGTGCTGTCCCCCGCCGAATTCCGCCACCCGCAGGCCAACCGCGAGGTGCTGCTGGGCGACGCGGTGGTGGCCTATGCGCTGGTGCGCGGCCGGCGGCGCTCCATCGGCTTCACCGTGGGCCCCGACGGCCTGGCGGTGCGTGCGCCCAGCTGGGTGACGCTGGGCGCGGTGGACGCCGCGCTGCGCGAAAAATCGGGCTGGATCCTGCGCAAGCTGGGCGAGGCGCGTGAACGCCAGCAGCGCATCGAAGGGGGCCGCATCGTGTGGGCCCAGGGCGCCGTGCTGCCCTACCTGGGCGAGCCGCTCACGGTGGTGCTGGACCCGAGCCACGGCTTTGCGGGCCAGGGCGGGGCGCTGGTGCCGGGCGCCGGGCCGGGGCAGGGCGCCAGCCTGCACATCGGCCTGCCCCACAGCGCCAGCCCCGCGCAAATCCGCGACGCCGTGCAGGCCTGGCTCATGCGCGACGCGCGGCGCCACTTCACGGCCCGGCTCGACCACTTTGCGCCCCTCTTGGGCGTGCGCTGGGCCAGCCTGCGCCTGTCCAGCGCCAACACCCGCTGGGGCAGCGCCAAGGCCGACGGTTCCATCCGCCTGAACTGGCGCCTGCTGCACTACCGCCCGGCCATCATCGACTATGTGGTGGCGCACGAGTTGGCCCATCTGCGCGTGATGGACCACAGCCCGCGTTTCTGGGACACCGTGGCCACCGTGGTGCCCGACTATGCGCAGCTGCGCAGCCGCTTGCGCGACGAACCGGCCCCTTTATGGGATTGAAAAAGGACCCTGACGATGACCGAAGCCAAGATTTCCCCCGCCGACGGCTATGCCGGTGACGTGACCCCCCAGCAGGCCTGGCAGTGGGTACAAAGCGGCCAGGCCGTGCTGGTGGATGTGCGCAGCGATGCCGAGCGCGAGTGGGTGGGCCAGGTGCCCGGTGCCGCCGCCGTGGCCTGGAAGCAGTGGCCGGGCATGGCGATGAACGCGGACTTCGATGCGCAGATGCGCGCCGCCGTGCCGGCGGGCACGTCGGCCGTGCTGCTGTGCCGCAGCGGCGTGCGATCCATCGCCGCCGCGCGCCGCGCCACCGAGCTGGGCATCACCGCCTACAACATCCTCGAAGGGTTTGAAGGCGATGCCGATGCGCAGGGCCAGCGCGGCAAGAAGGGCGGTTGGCGCTTTCATGGCCTGCCCTGGAAACAAGGCTGATGCTCTCAAAAAAATAGCTGCCAGCGCTTTATGGATAAGCGCTGGCAGCTGATTTCTTTTGAAAGTTGACTTGCCCCGGCGTTTCGTCCGTCTGGGGCGTCGGAACACCCACGGCTCAGCCCGGTGCCCCCGTGGAACCGGCTTTGCCGGGCCACCGGGTGCGTCCCCCTTGGGGGAAGGCGCCGCAGGCGACTCAGGGGGTCACTTCAGTGCAGGAATTCGCAGCTTCTGGCCGGGGTAGATCTTGTCGGGGTGGCTCAGCATGGGCTTGTTGGCCTCGAAGATCGCGGGGTACTTGTTGGCGTCGCCATAGAACTTCTTGGCAATGGCGCTCAGCGTGTCGCCGCGCACCACGTCGTGGTACTGGGCTTCAGGCTCGGGGTTGGTCACCGTCATCTGGTTGTCCACGCTGGTCACGCTGGCCACGTTGCCGCAGCACAGGGTGATCTTTTCCTTGGCGGCCTGCGTGGGGGCGGCGCCCTTCACCGTGACCTTGCCCTGGCTGCCGTCAAACGCCACCTGCACATTCGTCGCGCCCAGGTTCTGCGCGGCGATGTAGGTTTCGATGGCCTTGGCCGCCTTGGCGTTCAGATCGTCCTGCGAAGGCGCTGCGGCCCCGGCCGCAGGCGCGGCCTGCGCTTCCTTGCCGCCAAACAGCTTTTCGCCGGCTTCCTTGATGAAACTGAAAAGACCCATGAGGTACCTCCTGTCGTTGCAAATGTGGTCAAAGCGGGACCGGCCACTTTAGCGGCAATGCGGTGCGCCGATGTGTCGGACGGCGGCTTGATACGATTTTTCACACTGGGGAGCGCGGCGATGCCGCAGCGAAACCGCGGCGAGATGGCGGAGGGATGCAGCAGCCCATGCCGGGTGTCGCCCGCCGGGCAGCCCCTCGGGCAAAACTCGGGATAATCCGCCGCATGACTTTTCTGGCCATCGACGTCGGCAACACCCGCCTCAAATGGGCGCTGTACGACGCTCCCCGCCCCGGGGCCGTGCTGATGGCGCACGGCGCCGAGTTTCTGGACCATATCGACCGGCTGGCCGAAACCAGCTGGGCCGCGCTGCCCGCGCCGCAGCACATGCTGGGCTGCGTGGTGGCCGGCGACGCCGTCAAGCGCCGTGTGCAGGAGCAGATGGAACTGTGGGACGTGGCGCCCTCGTGGGTCATCTCATCCACCGAAGAGGCCGGTCTCGTCAACGGCTACGACCATCCCTCGCGCCTGGGCTCGGACCGCTGGGTGGCGATGATCGGCGCGCGCCACCACGTCCTGGCACAAGGCCCCGCGCGGCCCATCGTGGTGGTGATGGTGGGCACGGCCGTCACGGTCGAGTGCATCGATGCCGAGGGCCGCTTCTTGGGCGGCCTCATCCTGCCGGGCCACGGCATCATGCTGCGCGCACTCGAATCCGGCACCGCCGGCCTGCACGTGCCGACCGGCGAGGTGCGCCTGTTCCCGTCCAACACCAGCGACGCGCTGACCAGCGGCGGCACCTATGCCATTGCCGGCGCCGTTGAGCGCATGGTTCAGCACCTGCTGCAGCACGGCGGCCAGGAGCCCGCCTGCATCATGACCGGCGGCGCCGGCTGGAAGATGGCCCCCAGCATGACGCGCCCCTTCGAGCTGGTGGACAACCTGATCTTCGACGGCCTGCTGGAAATTGCCGCGCGGCGGTTTGGGGGCTGAGGCCTGCCGAAGCTTGCGATGGGCGTGGGCTTGTGGGGCTTGCTCCACACGTTCGAAGTCGGAAACCGTTGGTGCCAGTCAAGGCACGTCGTCGTCATCGGATGGATGTGACGGCGCTTTCGTCACGGACCGCCGAAACAGTCGCTGCCCCAACGCCAGCAACCGCCGCGCAAGGGCCGCCCCGCCGCGCTGGCGGTGTCCCCCTTCCCGAATCACGCAGTGATTGGAGATAAGGGGCTGAGGGCCGCGG
>NZ_JBMIRS010000106.1:0-32500 GCF_049198005.1 Paracidovorax sp. MALMAid1276
GCTCAGGGCGAACGGGTCGGTCTGAGATAGGTACCTAATCAGGTAAAAAGCGGCCCCAGCGCTTATCCATAAAGCGCTGGCAGCTATGGTTTTGATAGTTTTCCTGAGAAGACCCGCCATGACCGTTCCCCGCGACGAACACGCCATCGACACGCTGGAGCGCCTCGAAGCGCTGCTCGGCCCCTGCAGCGACGCCTCCCTGCAGAAGGAAGTGCCCTACGTGCACCCGGCCTACCGCGCCATGATCGAGGCATCGCCCTTTGCCGTGCTGGCCACCACCGGCCCCGTCGGGCTGGACGCATCGCCACGCGGCGACCCGGCGGGATTCGTGCAGCTGCTGGACGACAAGACCCTGCTGCTGCCCGAGCGCCGTGGCAACCACCGCGCCGACAGCCTGCGCAACATCCTCACTGACCCGCGCGTGGCGCTGCTCTTTCTCATTCCCGGCGTGGGCGAAACCCTGCGCGTCAATGGCCGCGCCCACATCAGCGTGGCGCCCGATCTGCTCGCGCGCTTTGTGGTCAACGGCCAGCCGCCCAAGTGCGTGCTCGTCATCACGGCCGAATCCGTGTACTTTCAGTGCGCCCGCGCCATCCAGCGCTCGGGCCTGTGGAACGCCGTGCCACCCGGCACGCCCCGGCCCGTGCCCACGCCGGGCGCACTGCTCGCGTCCATCACCCAGGGCAGCTTTGACGGCGAAGCGTACGACCGCGATCTGCCTGCACGCCAGCGGGCCACCTTGTACTGACCGAGCCGGGGCAGGGCGATGGACGGAGTGTGGTGGGTGGTGGTGCTGGGCGCGGCAGTGGCGGGCTTTGTGCAGGGCCTGTCGGGCTTTGGCTTCAGCATGGTGGCCATGTCGTTCTGGGCCTGGGCGCTGGACCCGCGCCTGGCCGCCGTGCTCGCCGTGTGCGGCGCGCTCACGGGCCAGTTGGTGGCCGCCGCCACCGTGCGGCGCGGCTTTGACAAGACCCGCCTGCTGCCCTTTGTGCTGGGCGGGCTGGCGGGCATCCCGCTGGGCGTGGCCCTGCTGCCCCGGCTGAATGCCGATGCGTTCAAGCTCGTGCTGGGCACCCTGCTCGTCGTCTGGTGCCCCGCCATGCTGCTGGCCCGCTAGCTGCCCCGCATCACCGCCGGGGGCCGCGTGGCTGACGCCGCCGTGGGCCTGGCGGGCGGCGTGATGGGCGGCCTAGGCGGCTTCACCGGCGTGCTGCCCACCCTGTGGTGCACCCTGCGCGGGCTGGACAAAGACGTGCAACGCGCCATCATCCAGAACTTCAACCTGGCCATGCTGCTGGTCACCTTTGCCACCTACGCCGCCACCGGCCTCATCACCCGCACCACGCTGCCCCTGCTGGCACTGGTGATCCCGGCCATGCTGGTCCCTTCGCTGCTGGGCGCGCGGCTGTACCTGGGCATCAGCGAGGCGCGGTTCAAGCAGGTGGTGCTGGGGTTGCTCACGCTGTCGGGCGTGGCGATGCTGGTGGCCAGTGTGCCGGGGGTGGTGGCGCGGTGGTTGTAGGTCGCCAGTTACTCACTTATTGATAGCTGTCAGCGCTTGATGGATAAGCGATAGAGGCGTTTTTCATGGAGTCTAGCGGACTGGCAGTGCCCCCGGCCGTCACTTTCAATACATGGGTGTAGATCATGGTGGTGGACACATCGCTATGGCCCAGCAGCTCCTGCACGGTGCGGATGTCGGTGCCCGACTGCAGCAGGTGCGTGGCAAAACTGTGCCGCAGCGTGTGCACGGACACCGGTTTGCAGATACCGGCTTGCGCCACGGCCTTCTTCACGGCCCGCTGCAGCCGCTCTTCAAACAAGTGGTGGCGCCGCTCCACGCCAGAGTGCGGGTCCACGGAGAAAGTCGAAGAAGGAAACAACCAGAACCGACCCCACGTTCGGTCTGTTGGGGCTGCGACGCGCTGTTGCGCAAAAGTCTCCCGTCCTCCCCAGGGGCGTTGCGCATAATGCTCTCAGCCGTGCATGGCTGACTGCCGAGCAGTCTTCTAGCCCGTGTGACTCCCTTGCCCTGGGGGCCGCGGCTTACTCCAATGAGGGTTATTTGACGCTATGAATGCCGCTGCACTTTGCCCGCAACTGGGGTTGCGCCAGATAAACGCTGATCGATAGGTCTCCGCGCGCCATGCCACAAAATGCCAACGTCGTTGGCGGTGTCGAATTCGCCGCCTTCGCTCAACGCCACTTCGCGCACTGGGCGGCGCTCGCGAACACAGCAGTGCGACACACGAGTTATGGCAATGGGGTCGTGACATCCGTCACTGAACGAGAGGGGTACGTTCCTTTGCTCGCCATTCGCTTCACAGAACATGGTGCCATGACGTTCAACTCTGAGAGCTTTCTCCAAGGAGCATTCTCTGAGGTTGTACTCAATGACGAGCTCCGTGAACCCTTTCTAGTCTGGCAGGCGGCGGAGACAACCCGTCGGCAGTTTCAGGCGCTTGCTGAAAGGTACAACATCCCTCCCAGCCTGGTTCGACTCTCTCACCTCTTGCCAGTTCTCCTGAAGCTTGAGGCACGAGAACAGTTGTCTGAAGACGAGCTTAGATGGCTCAAAGGAGAGAAGCTGTTCAATGTGCTGGCAACCTACTATCGGCGTGCGTTTCTCGCGTCTGGCGATCCGTGGCATCTGGTCAAGGCTTGCAGTTCGCTCAGGGCTGCCGGTATGCCGCGCAAGGCAATCGAGGCCTCGGAGAAGTACGCCGACGCGCCACTTCAAGGAGACCAACGAGCGTTCGGTGCACTTCTGACAAGTCGAGGAGGCGCGTTTCGTGACGTGGGTAATCTCGACGCAGCCCGCCAATCTGGCTTGTCGGCTGTTGAGACCTCGCCCACCAGTCCGCATCCACACAATCTACTGGGAGCGGTATGCTATGCCGCAGGTCATCCAGCGGACGGTGATCGACACTTCGACATAGCTGTCAGCCTAGGCGGCAACGCCAAGGCTAGCGATGTTGAAGTCCGCTCGGTCCTTCAACAATCTGACGCAGTGGTCCGAATGAAGATCACCCAGTACTTGTTGGGCAAAGATCGAGCCAAGTATGCGTGGGTGGCCCGGTATGCTGGGCTTCATCAAGAGACCTAACGTTGTGGCGAGTGGACGCACAAAGCCTGCATTGGTGCTTTTGTCCCGCCCCTTGCGCAGCGTAAAGCGTATGCAAGCAGAGAGCACAAGGTCCTAAGGTAGATCGGGCTGTAGCGCCTGCCAAACTTGCGTAGGCTGCTATGTTTTTCTCAATTCTGGATGGTTTCCTCGCTGCAACTGGGGCGCTTCGCACTGTGCGGATTGCATTTGGCCAGCGCGTTCATCTATCCGAAAGCAACAGCGAGGCGTTCAAGCGGCAGCCAACAATACCGAGGAGATGCCGTTCACCCCTTTGACGAGCTTGGGGGGGCAGCCCTCGCATCCACTTTCATTCAGCATGACTCCCAATATCTACACCGGCTTCGCGATAAAGGTTCACCCAGTTCGTTGGATGCTCATCGCGGCCATCTTTGCCGTGATTACCCTCGCCTGGGTACTAATCTTCACGTCGGTTGCTCCGGGTCGCCTGGCTCTTGGAAAACTCATTGCCGTGGCCGTACCGCTGGTGGCCGTGTTGTGGGCCGGCGCATGGGCCGCCTTTTGGTTCCACCCGGATCTTGGCAGGCTCAGTGATAACCGCCCCGCGCTGCGGCGGCTGCCGCAGTCAGCCCGAACTATCTTGCGCTGGTACGCAGCGGTCTTTTTGAACCTGTGCGTCGTCGCCGTTGTGGGCGGTGCGCTGGTTTTTGCCGGAGCGGTATGAGCGCGGCGACCTGGCTCTTGCATCGTGGGGGCGTTCAAGGGCTTTCGCCTTTGGCGGCCGCTCATTTCAAACGTTGAGGCTGAGGAAAAACGGGCGCGCCCATGACCACCGCAAAGTTCAGCAAAATCCTCGACGGCTATGAGTTCTGTGCCATGGCCGACCTGATGGAGACACGGGCGCTGGTGAGCCTGGAGCGCGGGACGGTGCACATCGTTTCCAGCGACCTGGAGCTGGATTTGGACGAAGCCCTGCCGGAGGACATCGACACCGGCCCCTACCTGGCATTGCCGGACAAGCGGGAGCTGGACCTGGGCCGGGATCTGGTGATGGAATTCACGGAAAAGGTGCTGCCGGGCAGTGTGGACACGGTGCGCGATTTTTTTCACCGGCGCGGGGCGTACGCACGGTTCAAGGATTTTTTGGATCGCAGGGGCCAACTGGAGGCCTGGTTTGCCTATGAGCGCACCGCCACCGAGTTGCGCCTTCGCCAGTGGTGTGCGGACCATGGCATTGATCTGGTTTAGTTCCGGCTGAGCCTCTCGGTGCATCGCGCGGCGCTTCGACAGGCTCAGCGTGAACGGTTTGAATGGTCTGAACGGCATGAAGGGGATGAAGGAAGGCGAAGCTTCGCCCAGCCCCCACCCCTCCTTCCTTCATCAATCCCCCATCACCACGCCCTCGCGCCGCGGGTCGGCGCCGCCCATCCATAGTTTCTTGCCATGCGCGTTGCCCAGCGTGATGGCCTGCAGGCCGCTGGTCATGTTCTGCTCGCGCACCTCGGCGCCACGGGCGCGCAGGGCTTCGACGGTGGCGGGCGGGAAGCGCTTTTCTTCCAGCAGGGTGGGGCCGTTCATCGAGCCGAAGTTGGGCAGGTTGATGGCCTGCTGGGGCATCAGGCCCCAGTTGAGCACGCCGTACAGCGTCTTGGCGGTGTAGTGGATGATGGCTGCGCCGCCGGGGCTGCCGCCGCTCATCAAAAGCTGGCCCGTGGCCTTGTCGAACACCAGCGTGGGCGCCATGGACGAGCGGGGGCGCTTGCCGGGCTGCACGCGGTTGGCAATCGGTTGGCCCTGCGCGTCGGCGGGGGCAAAGCTGAAGTCGGTGAGCTCGTTGTTCAGCAAGAAGCCCTTGACCATCTGGCGTGCGCCAAACGCGTCCTCGATGGTGGTGGTCATGGCCACCGCGTTGCCGTGGGCGTCGACGATGCTGATGTGGCTGGTGCCGTATTCGGGCTGGTCGGGCATGGGGGCGTGGCTGGTTTGCACGGCGCCGGGTTTGCCGGGCTGGGCGACCTTCATGCTTTGCGTGCCGATGAGCTTGGCACGGTCGGCCAGGTAGGCGGGGGCGAGCAGGCTGCTCCAACTGCCCGCCGGGGGCTGCACGAAGTCGGGGTCGGCCACGTACAGCGCGCGATCGGCAAAGGCCAGGCGGGCGGCTTCGGTGTACAGGTGCAGCCAGTCGGCCGACGGGATGCCATCTTGCAGCGGCTTGGCAGCGGCGTCGGTGTTTTTGAGGATGCCCAGGATCTGCCCGATGGCGATGGCGCCGGAGCTGGGCGGCGGGAAGCCGCACACGCGGTAGTCCTTGGTCTGCACCTGGTAGTCGTGGCACAGAGCCTCGCGCCGTTTGGGCTGGTAGCCCGCCAGGTCGGCCATGCTGAGCTTGCCGGGGTTGGTGGGGTGCTTTTGCACCTTGTCGACGATGGCCTGGGCGATCTCGCCTTCGTGCAAGGCCTTGCTGCCTTCGGCGGCAATGCGGCGCAGCACGGCGGCCAGCTCGGGGTTGCGCAGGTTGAAGCCCACGTCGCGCGCATCGCCGTCGGGCTTGTAGAAGTAGGCAGCGGCCACAGGGTCTTTTTTGAGGTGGGCGTCGGCCTTGACCAGGGTATTCAGGCGCGCGCTGACCTTGAAGCCGCCTTCGGCCAGGGTGATGGCGGGCTGGAACAACGTGGCCCAGGGCAGTTTGCCGTGCTGCTTGTGCGCCATCTCCAGCATGCGCACCGTGCCCGGCACACCCACCGAGCGGCCGCCCACCACGCCGTCGTGGAATGCGACGGGCTTGCCGTCGGCACCCAGGAAGAGCTTTTCATCGGCCGCCGCCGGGGCGGTCTCTCGGCCGTCATAGGCCTGCACGGCGCGGCCGTCGTGGTGCAGCAAAAAGGCACCGCCGCCAATGCCGCTGGACTGGGGCTCCACCAGCGTCAGCACCATTTGCACGGCAATGGCCGCATCCACGGCCGAGCCACCGGCCTTGAGGATCTGGTAACCCGCGTCGGTGGCCAGCGGGTTGGCGGCGGCCACGGCGAACTTCTCGGTGGCCCAGCCGGGCTTTTCGGTGTAGCCCGACGAGCCCTCGGGCTGGGCGGGCACGGTGTACGCAAACTGGGACGCGGGGCCGCTGGCGCAACCGGCCACAGCCACCAGCGTGGCCAGTGCTGCGGCGGCCAGGGCTGCGCGCGGGGCCGGGCGGCTGACCGGCGCGGATGAGGGCGCGGTGGCGGGCGAGCCGGGGAGCGAGGCGTGGGCCGATGCGGCGGGTGTGTGGATGGGGGCGTGGGTCTGAGCGCGGGTGTCGGCGCGGGTGTCGGCGTGGGTGGGGGCCATGGGGCGTCTCCTTGGGTGCAAGAAGCGGCCATGGTACCGGGAGCCCGGCGGCGTGGGTGGGGTGCGTTACATCAGGCTACATCCGGCTGATATTTGGTTAAAAATCGGCCTCAGCGCTTATCCAATAAGCGCTGACAGCTATCAAAAAATGAGTAATGCCCATGTGCAGTGCGCAGTGTTCAGTGCGCAATGTGCAGCGCGGCAGCTGCGATGTGAGCGCAAGGTGCCGCGCAGTGTTTGTCGGTTGGCGCGCTGCGGCGCTCGGCCGCCACTGCGCTGCACCGCCGCACCGTGCAGGGCCGGACAGGCGGTGGCGCAACTGCTCAGGCCCGCTGCGGCCCGGGGCGCTGGTCTTCCACCACGAAGCGCGCCTGGGTGCTGACGGCACTGCCCGCCTGCATCGGGTCGTCCACCACGCGCAGGGTGGTCGTCCAGCGCTGGGGCGTGATGTCGGCCAGCCCGTAGCCGCGCTGGTCGCAACGCGCCAGCAGCACGTGCGGGTTGTGCCGCGCGATGGCGTCCACCTTGTCCTGCGTGGTGCCCGAGCGCGAGCTGACGGATGTGCCGCAGAACTCGCTGGCCAGCACGGGCGATTCGGGCTGGCCGGGCTGGGCATGCACGCGGCAGACATAGTTCTGGTGGATGTCGCCGCCCAGGAGCACGGTGTTGCGCGGCGGGTGCTGGGCCAGGGCCTGCAGCAGGCGGGTGCGGGCGGCGGGGTAGCCGTCCCAGCCATCGGTGGGTGTGAGGCCCGAGGGGTAGCGGCGCGGCGAGAACTGGGTTTGCTGGGCCAGCACGCTCCAGCGGGTGGCGCTGGGCGCGGCGGTTGCGTTGGCGGCGGCGTCGGCCAGCTGGGCCTGCAGCCACCGCTCCTGCGCTGCGCCCAGCAGCGTGCGGGTGGGGTCGGCAAGTTCGGCGCAGTCGGCCGCGCGCACCGCGCCCGCACTGGCGGTGTGCGGCGCACGGCAGGCCTGCCCGTGGCGGTGCTGGCGGCTGTCGAGCAGGTGGATGTGCGCCAGACGGCCCCAGCGCAGGCTGCGAAACAGCTGCAGCGCGTCCCACCGGCTTTCGGCGGCCGGAGCGCCCAGTGCTGCGGCGCGCAGGGGCATGTTTTCGTAAAAGGCCTGCCACGCGGCGACGCGCAGTTCCAGGAACTGCGCCGCGTCGCCTCGCCCGGCGCCTGCGGCGTAGTCGTTCTGCACCTCGTGGTCGTCCCAGATCACGGCCCAGGGGGCGGCGGCATGCGCGGCCTGCAGGGCGGGGTCGCTTTTGTGCAGCGCGTAGCGGTCGCGGTAGTCGGCCAGCGTGCTGGCATGCCGCAGGCTGTGGGTGCGGGCCAGGTCGGCGGTGCTTTTGGGCGTGGCGTACTCATAGATGTAGTCGCCCAGGAACAGCACCAGATCGGGCGCATCGGCGGCCAGATGGCGCCACGCGGCGTAGTGGCCGTGCTCCCAGCGTTGGCACGAGGCAAAGCCCAGGCGCAGTGTGGCGGGCAGGTCGCCCGCTGCCGGGGCGGTGCGCGTGCGGCCCACGGGGCTGGCAGCGCCGCCCCACAGAAAGCGGTAGTGGTACCACCGGCCCGGCGCCAGGCCGCGCAATTCCACATGCACGCTGTGGCCCAGCAGGGGCAGGGCGGTGGCTTCGCCCTTTTGCACGATCTGCGCAAACCGCGCATCGTGCGCCACCTCCCACCGCACCGTGTGGGCACTCTGCATGAGCGCCGGCTGGTCCGCCAGCGCCAGCCGCGTCCACAGCACCACGCCGTCCGCCACCGGGTCGCCACTGGCCACACCCAGCGCAAACGGGTCCGTCGCCACCGACACGGGGTTGCTCCACGCCCAGCGGGGCAGGGTGGTGGCAGCGGCGGACACGACCGCCTGCTGCACAAACCGCCGCCGTTGTGGGTCGTGAATCTGCAAGGGGGCTCCGGGGGGCGCGGCCGTCAAAACCGGCGCGGCCCCAGGCCAGGGCCGCCGCGCAAGGGCCGCCCCGCCGCGCTGGCGGCGTCCCCCTGCCCGCATTGCGCAGCAATGCGAGAGCGGGGGGAAGGCGCGCAGCGCCTCAGGGGGGTGTGCCCGATCACGCCGCCATCACCCGGTTCTTGCCCGAGCGCTTGGCCAGATACATCGCCTTGTCCGCGCGCAGGATGGCGTCGGTGCTGTTTTCCGTGTCCTGCAGCTGGGCCACGCCCGCGCTGAAGGTGATGAGCACTTTTTCGGTGCCTTGCAGAAAGAAGCGCGTGGTCAGCTCCCGCTGCAGGCGCGTCATGGCTGCGATGCCGCTGTCCACGGCGGTGTCAGGCAGCAGCAGCACAAACTCTTCGCCGCCATAGCGGGCCAGCAGGTCTTGCGGTCGCATGACCTCGCGCGCCACCTGCGCCAGGTGCACCAGGGCCGCATCGCCGCCCGCATGGCCCAGCCGGTCGTTGATGGTCTTGAAGTTGTCCACGTCCAGCAGCGCCAGGCACAGCGGTGCGCCCAGGCGGCGGGCGCGCGCAATCTCGCGCTCGGCTGCTTCATCCAGGCCCTTGCGGTTGAGGCTGCCCGTGAGCGGGTCGTGCCGGGCCTGGGCGCTTGCACGGTCCAGCTCGTCCTGCAGCCTGGCCACTTCGGCGCGCTTGGCCTCGGTGCGCTGGCGCAGGTCTTCCAGCTCATCGTGCGTGACGCGGCTGTCCAGCGCCATGGCGCGCGTGGCGCTCATCACTTCCTGCAGCAGGGGGGCGATTTCCTGGAGCGTGGTGGCCTTGCCGATGAGTTCGGCGCAGCGCTCCATGGTGCCCTGGTAGGTGGTGCTGGAGGCCGTGATCAGGGCCAGCCGCTCGATGAACATGGCCAGCATGTCCTTCATCTGCTCCTGGGCTTCCAGGCTGCGTGCGCGGGCTTCGGTCTGCTTGAAGATCACGTCCTTGAGCCGCCGCTGCACGTCGTCCAGGCGCCGCAGGGTCAGCGGCGGGGTGGACGCGCTCATCAGCGCCTCGGCCTGGCCCTGCAGCCAGCGGTCGTCGGCGCTGAGCACGGCGATGTTCTCGAACACCATGTGCAGCAGCTCCAGCAGCGTGGCACGGATGGCGGCCTGGTCTTCGGTGGCAAACGAGGCGCGGTACGCAAAATTGCCCAGCAGCTGCTGCGCCGTGGCCACCGCAGGGGTGGGTTCGCGCAGAAAGGTGAGCAGTTGCTTCGCCATGTCGAGCACGCGCGCGTCGTCCTCTCCCAGGGCGGGCAGGGTGTTGTCGATCAGCCGGGCCAGCGCTTCCGAAAATTCAGGCGGCAGCACGCCCAGTGCGTTCGGCGAGTCGGCCGTTTCGATGGGCTTGGATGCGCTGGCGGCGGGGTTGAGCCCCAGGTTGGCATAACCCACCATCACGCTCTGCAGCGCGGTCCAGTCCTTGGTGATGATGGCGCGCTCGAACTGGCTGGCGAGGCGCTTCTGCGCCGGGGTCTGGGCGGGCAGCACGCGCTGGATGCCGGAAAGCGCCCCCTCGGGGAACGGCTGCGGGCTGCGCGTGCCCGAGATTTCGTCGTAGAGCGCGAGATAGTTGTCCGGGGTGGGGGGGAGTCGCCGTCCCGCCAGCTGCTTGAGGGTTTCGCGGGCTATCTCGGAAGGGGGTCGGTCGGCCATGTACGGGCACCAGAGTCAGGGGGCTGGGATGCGCGAGTGTGACACAGCGGCCGGGGTTTGTGCGGGCGGCGCAGGGCCGCCCGGCGGGCGCAAAACCGCTCAGGGATTGACCATGACGAGCTTGCCCATCACGCCGCGCGAGCCCATGTGGGCGTAGGCGGCGGGCAGCTCGGCCATGGGCATGGTGCGGTCGATCACGGGCTTGATCTTGCCCTGTGCATACCACTGCGCCAGCGTTCCCATCATGGCGGCGTTGGCCTTGGGCTCGCGCTTGGCAAAGTCGCCCCAGAACACGCCCACGATGGACGCGCCCTTGAGCAGCGCCAGGTTGAAGGGCAGCGCCGGAATGGGGCCGGAGGCGAACCCCACCACCAGATAGCGCCCGCGCCAGGCGATGGAGCGGAAGGCGGGTTCGGCAAAGTCGCCGCCCACGGGGTCATAGATCACATCCGGGCCCTTGCCGTCAGTGAGGGCCTTGATGGACTCGCGCAGGTTGTCCTTGCTGTAGTTGATGGTGGCGTCGGCGCCGATGGAGGTGCACAGCGCGCATTTCTCGTCGCTCGAGGCCGCAGCGATCACGCGCGCGCCCATGGCCTTGGCGATCTGGATGGCCGAGGTGCCCACGCCGCCGGCCGCACCCAGCACCAGCACGGTCTCGCCCGCCTTGAGGGCCGCGCGGTCGACCAGCGCGTGGTACGAGGTGGCGTAGATCATGATGAACGCGGCGGCGTCCACGTGCGAGAAGCCGTCGGGCAAGGGCATGCACAGGGCGGCGGGTGCAATGGTGTGGGTGCCGAAGCCGCCGGTGCCGGAGAGGCAGGCCACGTTCTGGCCGACCTGGAGGTGGGTGACGCCGTCGCCCACGGCCGCCACCACACCGGCGTATTCCGAGCCCGGCACAAAGGGCAGGGGCGGCTTCATCTGGTATTTGTTCTGCACGATCAGCAGATCGGGGAAGTTCAGGCTGGCGGCCTTGATCTCGATGAGCACCTCGCCGGCCTTGGGTGCGGGCGTGGGCAGTTCGGTCCAGGCGAGCGCCTCAACGCCGGTGGGGTTGGTGCAGAGCCAAGCGTGCATGTGAAGGGTCTCCAGGGGTCTTGTGAGGGATGGCCGCATGATAGGTGCGGCCCCCAGGCCCTGTTGTCCCACGAGCGACGGACCGCGCGGCGGGGGAGCGGATCGGCGCGCACGATCCCCGCCCGGCGAGGTCGGCAACGCGCCACCTACAATCCGTTGCAATCTCGACCGCGACCATGAAGATTCTCATTTCCAACGACGACGGCTACCAGGCGCCCGGCATCGTGGCGCTGCACGATGCCCTCCAGTCCCTTGAAGGGGTGGAGGTGGAGGTGGTGGCCCCCGAGCACAACAACAGTGCCAAATCCAACGCCCTGACCCTGCACTCGCCGCTGTATGTGCACAAGGCGCACAACGGTTTTCGGTATGTGAATGGCACCCCGGCCGACTGCGTGCACATCGCCCTGACCGGTCTCCTGGGCTACCGGCCCGATCTGGTCGTATCGGGGATCAACAATGGCGCCAACATGGGCGACGACACCATCTACTCCGGCACCGTGGGGGCCGCCATGGAGGGGTATCTGTTCGGCATTCCGGCCATTGCGTTTTCGCAGGTCGACAAGGGGTGGGGCGAGATCGAGGCTGCGGCGGCCAAGGCCCGTGAAATGGTGGCGCTGATGCGTTCGCAGAACCTGGTGGGCGAATCGCCCTGGCTGCTGAACGTGAACATTCCCAACATGCCGCTGTCTGCGCTGCGCCCCATCAAGCTCTGCCGCCTGGGCCGCCGCCACGCGGCCGAGCGCGTGATCGTGCAGGAAAGCCCCCGCGGAGAGGCCATGTACTGGATCGGCGGAGCCGGCGCTGCCAAGGACGACGCCGAGGGCACGGACTTTCATGCCACGGCGCAGGGCCACGTGTCCATCACGCCGCTGAAGGTGGACCTGACGGACCACGACAACCTGGGCTACTGGGCGCAAACCGCCTCGCAACTGGTCGCGGGGGCTTCTGCCGCCGCGGGCGGGTGATGCAGCGCCGCCCGGGGTTTCCGGCCCGCTTGCCCGGTGCCGGACCGGCACCGGCGCCCGCACGGACGATGCCACCGCCATCCCCGGTGGCGCGGCGCCCCTCGGCCGTTTCATCGCCCGTGGGCGTGGGGCTGGACTCAGCCGCAGTGCGTGCGCGCATGGTGCAGAAGCTGGCGGCCGGCGGCATCGGCTCCGCCCAGGTGCTGCAGGCCATGGGCGCGGTGGAGCGGCACCGGTTTGTGGACAGCGCGCTGGTCAACCAGGCGTACGAAGACACCAGCCTGCCCATCGGCCTGGGCCAGACCATCTCCAAGCCCAGCGTGGTTGCCAGGATGTGCGAACTGCTGCTGGGCGCGGAGGGTGCGAGGTCCGGTGGCCTGGGGCGTGTGCTGGAGATTGGCACCGGCTGCGGCTATCAGGCGGCCGTGCTGAGCCAGCTGGCCCGCGAGGTGTATTCGCTGGAGCGGCTGCGCGGCCTGCACGACAAGGCGCGCGACAACCTGCGCGCATTTCGCCTGGCCAATCTGCATCTGCTGTTTGGCGACGGCACGCTGGGCTACGCCAAAGGCGCTCCCTATGCGGCCATCATTGCCGCTGCGGGCGGCGATGCGGTGCCCCAGGCCTGGTGCGACCAACTGGCGGTAGGCGGCCGGCTGGTGGCGCCCATAGCCCTGTCCGGAGGGCAGCAAATGTTGCTGGTGATCGACAAAACCCCACACGGATTGAAACAAACCGTGCTCGAGCCCGTTCATTTTGTCCCTCTAAAATCGGGGATTGCCTAAAGGGAAATGCTTATGTTCGTATCGCGTGGTCTTGTGGTTGGGTGTGCCGTGGCGCTGGCGGGGCTGGTGCTCTCCGGCTGCGGAACCCGGCTGAGCAAGGCTCCTGTGGAAGACCGAGGCACTTCATCCTCGCCGGCGCCGGGCTCTCAGCCCGGTGTGGTGGTGGGGGCCCCCGTCAAGCCCTTGCCAGGCTTGGAAAACGCGGGCAAGCCCGGCTTCTACACGGTCAAGCCGGGCGACACGCTCATCCGGATCGGCCTGGAATCCGGCCAGAGCTGGAAAGACATCGCACGCTGGAACAACCTCGAAAACGCCAACCTGATCGAGGTCGGCCAGGTCTTGCGCGTGGCGCCCCCGGCACCCCCCGTGCAGGCCAGCGCACCTGCCGATCCCGGCGGCGTCATCACACGCCCGGTCACATCGTCCACCGTGACCCCGACCTCCCCGGGCAGTGCGCCGGTGGCATCGGCGGCCAGCGCCCCCAAGCCAGCGGCATCCGCGCCTGCTGCGCCCGTAGTGGCGGCCGCGCCGGCCGCCCCGGCGCCCGCCAGCACGGCCCCGTCTGGCCCGGCCGAAGACGACATTGGTTTCATCTGGCCCGCAGCGGGTTCGCTGATTGCCGGTTTTGACGAAGCGCGCAACAAGGGCTTTGACATTTCCGGCAAGGCGGGCGACCCGGTGCTGGCGGCAGCCGACGGGCGTGTGGTGTATGCGGGAGCGGGCCTGCGCGGCTACGGCAATCTGGTGATCCTCAAGCACAACAACACCTTCCTCACGGCGTATGCCCACAACCAGACGTTGCTGGTGAAGGAAGACCAGGCCGTGCGCAAGGGACAGAAGATTGCCGAGATGGGCAATACCGACGCCGACCGCGTCAAGCTGCATTTCGAGATCCGCCGCCAGGGCAAGCCCGTCGATCCCGCCCGTTATCTCCCCTCCCGTTGAAGCCCGTGGTCACCGGCCCGCTGCAAGGCGCTTCTCCCGACGGGCGGAGCGATTCGCCAGATGGGGATGAGGCCGAAGCGGCGCTGGCGGGCGAAGAGGCGGAAGGCCTGCTGTCGGACGCGCCCAGCGAAATGCGGCGCATGCGCGTGGGGCCCGGGCAGCACGGCGAGAGGCTGGACAAGGCGCTGGTCGATCTCGTTCCCGAGTTTTCGCGCAGCTACCTGCAACAGCTTCTGGCGCAGGGGCTGCTCACCCTGAATGCTGCGCAGGCGCTCAAGGCGTCGACACGCGTCAAGGCGGGCGACGAGCTGGTGCTGGAGATGCGGCCCACCCAGCAAAGCCAGGCGTTTCGGCCCGAGGCCATGGCCATCGACGTGGTGTTTGAAGACGAGCATCTGCTGGTCGTCAACAAGCCTGCCGGGCTGGTGGTGCATCCGGCGCCTGGCAACTGGAGCGGCACCTTGCTCAACGGCCTGCTGGCGCGCGACGACAAGGCGTTGCACGTGCCGCGCGCAGGCATCGTGCACCGGCTCGACAAGGACACCAGCGGCCTGATGGTGGTGGCCCGCAACCGCCCCACCATGGATGCCTTGGTGGCGCTGATCGCGCAGCGCAAGGTGCAGCGGCAGTACCAGGCGCTTGCGCATGGCGCATGGACTGGACCTCAGGCCCGCAGCGTGAATGCGCCGATCGGACGCGACCCCCGAAATCGGCTGCGCATGGCGGTCGTGGATCTGGCGGTGCATGCGGGCAAGCCAGCGCGCACCGACTTTGAGCTGCTTGGCAGTGTGGACGAGGGGTGCTGGGTTCGGTGCACCCTGCACACCGGGCGGACGCACCAGATCCGGGTTCACATGGCGTCGCTGCGGCACCCGTTGCTGGCGGACGAGCTGTATGGCGGAGTCGCTGCTGGGCCGATGCGGCGCCAGGCGCTGCATGCCTACCGCCTGGCGTTCACCCACCCGTTCAGCGGCGAGGCGCTTGAATTCCACTCGCCCTTGCCGGACGACATGCGCCAAGGGCTTGCGCTGTGGGGCCTGGGCTACAATGCACCCTGACGGCCGAAACGGCCCGCGCCCGCAGACGGACTCCCGCCGGGCCCCCGCTTTGCACCTGCCCCCACGCTCCATGAGGCCGGTGCCCTTGATTGCCCCCTGATGTTGATGTGCCGCCCGCCCTCGCGCGGCACCTGTCCAGGAATCGCTGAACCATGAATACGGTGGATGCCAAACGGGTCCTCGAAACCGCGCTGATCTGCGCGCAGCTGCCCCTGCCTCTGCGCGACTTGCGCGTGCTGTTCAACGAGGCACTGGGCTCGGACACCTTGAAAACCCTGCTGCAGGAACTGCAGCTGGAATGGGCGCACAAAGGTGTGGAACTGGTGCAGGTGGCCACAGGCTGGCGGTTTCAAAGCCGCCCCGAAATGCGCGAGTTTCTCGACCGCCTTCATCCCGAGAAGCCGCCGCGGTATTCGCGCGCAACGATGGAGACGCTGGCGATCATCGCCTACCGCCAGCCGGTCACGCGTGGCGACATCGAGGACATCCGAGGCGTCACGGTGAACAGCCTGATCATCAAGCAGCTGGAAGACCGGGGCTGGGTGGAGGTCATCGGACACCGTGAGACGGTGGGCCGCCCGTCGCTCTTTGCCACCACGAGGCAGTTCCTCGATGACATGGGCTTGCAGTCGCTGGACCAGCTGCCGGTGCTGGACGACCCCACGGGCAATGCCAATGTGCTGGAGGCCATGGCGGCTGCAGCTCAGGGGGTGATAGAAGCGCCACCGGAGTTGCCCGGTGGGACCGATGGCGTCTCGGGGTCGGACGAGCCGACGGACGTTGCCGTGGCTGACGATGCAGCGCATGCAGTGAGCCCGCAGGGGATCTCGGGTGATTTTTTTCAGACCGCGGAGGATGGCTTCCGCGACAACCATCGTGATGGTGCCGAGGATGGCACCCAGGGAAACAGTTGATGAACGATTCGAGCTCCGAAGGTCAAGACGCAGAGCGTCCAGCAGAGGGTGCGCACTTGACGCCGGACATCCCAAAGCCTGCTGCGCGGCGCGCGCCCCGCAAGAAGGCGCCGGCGGCCGCAGATTCGCCGGCGGACGCCGTAGTGCAGCGCGACGACCCGGCGAACAGCGTGGCTGGGGCGGCTGAGGTGAGTCCGCCGGCTGCGGCGGCTTCGCTAGATGCGCCAGCAACCCCCGTTGCGGGCGATCCGGGCATGCCGGAGAAGGCTGACTCGGCGGCGGCTGCGGCTGCGGGTGCGGCTGCGGCTGCGGTTGCAAGCGGCCCATCGCCATCCCCGTCCGAGCGCGGGCCGCGCCCGGATGCGAGTGCAGCAGGGCAGGGTTCTGCGCAGCCCCGTGAGGCTGGCAAAGGCGGCAAGCAGCGCAAGGCCCCGGGCCGGGGTGTGGATGGCTATCAGTTTGCGGACGTGGTGTCGGGCCGTTTTGACGAGGATGAGGCGGCGCCCGAGACCGTCCCGGGCAAGCGGGTGCTTGCGCCACAGGTCGAAACCCCCAAGCTGCACAAGGTGCTCGCCCAGGCCGGCCTCGGCTCGCGCCTGGAGATGGAGCAGCTCATCCTGGAAGGGCGCATCTCTGTCAACAACGAGCCCGCGCACATCGGCCAGCGCATCCAGTACGGAGATCAGGTCAAGGTCAACGGCAAGCCCATCCGCTACCGCATTGACCCACCGCCGGCGCGCGTGATCGCCTACCACAAGCCGGTGGGTGAAGTGGTGACCCATGACGATCCGCAGAACCGGCCCACCGTGTTCCGCAAGCTGCCGCGCCTGGCGCAGGGAAAGTGGCAGTCGGTGGGGCGACTGGACTTGAACACCGAGGGTCTGCTGCTGTTCACGAGTTCGGGCGAGTTGGCCAACAAGCTCATGCACCCTCGCTTCGGCCTGGAGCGTGAGTACGCCGTGCGCGTGCTGGGCGCGCTGAGCAACGAGGAGAAGCAGCGCCTGCTGGATGGCGTTCGTCTGGACGACGGCATGGCATCGTTTGGTTCCATCGAGGACGGCGGTGGCGAAGGCTCCAACTGCTGGTACCGCGTGACCATTTCGGAAGGGCGCAACCGTGAAGTGCGCCGGATGATGGAGTCCGTGGGGCACGCCGTCAGTCGGCTGATCCGCATTCGCTACGGCGCCATGGTGTTGCCCCGAGGCCTCAAGCGCGGTGCCTGGCTCGAACTGGACGACAGTGATATCCGCGCGCTGATGCAGGCTGCAGGCGCGGGCCAGGGCGCTGGCCGGTCGGAGTCTGCTACGGGCCGCGCGGATGCCGGCGCGGCGCCGGGCCGTGGCGGGCGCGGGGGCTCCAACAACAACGCGCGCAACCGGGGAGGCAATGGGCCGCGCGGCGGGAATCCGGCCGCAGGCGGGGCGCAACGGGGCCCGAAGGGGCGGCGTGATGGCCAGGCCGCCGGCGACCAGCGGGGCTCCGCCCAGCCGGATCCGATGAAGACATCGGTCGGCTATATCGGCATGGACAGCCTCTCCCGCCACCGCCAGGACAGCAAGCGCCGCCCCGGTGGCGGAGGCTCCAGGCGCGGTGGGCGCTAAGCCCTCCCGTGGGCATCCACGGTTAGAATCGAGGGCTTTGTCCGATGGACAAACGAGTTTCAGCAACATCCAATCAGGAAAATCAACATGGCTATCGAACGCACTCTCTCCATCATCAAGCCTGACGCAGTGGCCAAGAACGTCATCGGTCAGATCTACGCCCGTTTTGAAGCCGCCGGCCTCAAGGTGGTGGCAGCCCGCATGGCCCATCTGTCGCGCCTGGAAGCCGAGCAGTTCTACGCAGTGCACAAAGAGCGCCCCTTCTTCAAGGATCTGGTCGACTTCATGATCTCCGGCCCGGTGATGATCCAGGCGCTGGAAGGCGAGAACGCGATCCTGAAGAACCGCGAACTGATGGGTGCCACCGACCCCAAGAAGGCCGAACCCGGCACCATCCGCGCCGACTTTGCCGACAGCATCGACGCCAACGCCGTGCACGGCTCGGACGCTGCCGAAACCGCCGCCGTGGAAGTGGCGTTCTTCTTCCCTGGCCTCAACATCTACTCGCGCTGATATGGCGTTGATCCCCATGCCTGTTCCCGCAGTTGCGGGAGGCCTGCGCCATGGGGACTGTTGCGCCAGGCCGAAACGGAGCCCTGCGCAATGACGACCACCAATCTGCTGGAATTTGATCTCGACGGGCTTGCCGCATTCTGCGAAAAGCTGGGCGAGAAGCGGTTTCGTGCCACCCAGCTGTTCCGCTGGGTGCATCAGCGTGGCGCAAGCAATTTTGACGCCATGAGCGACCTGGCCAAGAGCCTGCGCGACAAGCTCAAGGGCTGCGCGAGGGTCGAGAGCCTTCCGGTCATTTCAGAGCACGTGTCGTCCGATGGCACGGTGAAATGGCTGTTCGACGTGGGCGACGGCAACGCGGTGGAAGCCGTGTTCATTCCCGAGGATGACCGAGGCACGCTGTGTATCTCCTCCCAGGCCGGATGCGCCGTGGGCTGCCGGTTCTGCTCCACGGGCCATCAGGGCTTCAGCCGCAACCTCACCACCGGTGAGATCGTCGCGCAGCTCTGGTTTGCCGAACATGCGCTGCGCAAGCGCCTCCACCGTGAAGACCGCGTCATCTCCAACGTGGTGATGATGGGCATGGGCGAGCCGCTGCAGAACTATGCGGCGCTGGTGCCGGCGCTGCGCGTGATGCTGGATGACCACGCATATGGGCTGTCTCGCCGAAGGGTCACTGTGTCGACCTCGGGGGTGGTACCCATGATGGACAGGCTGGCGCAGGACTGCCCCGTGGCGCTGGCCGTGTCGCTGCACGCACCCAACGACCCTTTGCGCGACAACCTGGTTCCGCTCAACCGCAAATACCCTGTTCAAGAGCTGCTCGAGGCCTGCAACCGCTACCTGGAACATGCCCCGCGCGACTTCATCACGTTCGAGTACTGCATGCTGGACGGAGTGAATGACACGCCCGAACACGCACGGCAGCTGGTGGAACTTGTGAAGCCCGCGCGCGGCGCGGGCGTGCGCTGCAAGTTCAACCTGATCCCTTTCAACCCGTTTCCCGCGTCGGGGCTATTGCGTTCGCCGCAGAATCAGGTGCTTGCGTTTGCCAAGATCCTGAGCGACGCCGGAATCGTGACCACCGTGCGCAAGACGCGCGGCGATGACATCGACGCCGCCTGCGGCCAGCTCGCGGGCGATGTGAAGGACCGTACACGCGCGGCGGAGCGCATGGCGAAGCAACGCACAATCGTGCTCAAGCCGGTTGTTTGATCGAACCCCTCCGGGGGTCTTGTAACTCAGCACACGCATCAAGGAGGCACTGCATGGTGGGATTGGTTGGACGCTGGCGGCAGTTCGGTCGCTGGACACTCGCAGCATGGGGTGCAGTGTTGTGCGCAGGGGTCTTGCAGGGTTGTGCCAGCCGCCCCGGTGACGTTGGCGCCGGCGAAGGTACGGCCGCCACGTTCACCGCCTCGGACGAACCCGAATCGCGGCGCAGGGCGCGCATCCGGCTGGAGCTGGCGGCCAACTACTTCGAGAGGGGGCAGACCACCGTGGCCCTGGACGAGGTCAAGCAGGCGCTGGCTGCAGACCCGACATACCCCGATGCCTTCAATCTGCGCGGCCTGATCTTCATGCGCATGGCCGACTTCCCCCAGGCAGACGACAGCTTCCGCCGGGCCATGGCCTTGCGTGGCAACGATCCCAACATTCAGCACAACTATGGCTGGCTGCTGTGCCAGCAGCAAAAGTTTGCCGAGGCCGACGCGCAGTTCGCGCGCGCCATTGCCAACCCTGCGTATACCGCGCGCGGCAAGACGCTGATGGCGCGCGGGCTGTGCCAGTCCAGCGCTGGCCAGTTTGCAGAAGCCGAGCAGTCCTTGCTCAAGGCCTACGAGGTGGACGCGGGCAACCCTGTGGTGGGGTATCACCTGGCTTCGCTGCTGTTTCGGCGCGGTGAACACACGCGCGCGCAGTTCTACATTCGGCGCCTGAACAACAGCGAGCTGTCCAACGCCGAAACGCTGTGGCTGGGCATCAAGATCGAGCGCGCCATCGGCGACACGGTGGCCATGCGCCAGCTGGCCGACCAGTTGCGCAAGCGGTATCCAGAATCCAAGGAAATGGGCGCATACGAGCGTGGGGCCTTCAATGACTGATGGAGTGACGGCGGATGCCGGCGTGACGGCCGGCACGCTATTGAGAGAGGCGCGCATCGCCGCCGGAATGCACATTGCGGCCCTGGCCGTGGCCCTGAAGGTTCCGGTGGGCAAGCTGGAGGCGCTGGAGGCCGACAACTACGAGGTGTTGCCGGACACGGTGTTCGTGCGGGCGCTGGCCTCCAGTGTGTGCCGGACACTGAAGATCGACCCCGCGCCCGTGATGGCTTTGCTGCCACGCAGCCAGAGCCCGCAGCTGGGCACGGATGCCGCAGGTCTCAATGCGCCGGTGAAAGGCCGCTCGGGCAAGGCGTCGGCGTCGTCGTTCAAGGGCTCTGCCCCTGGCTCGGGCGCAGCCTCTCGGTCGGTGGCGGTGGTGGTGCTGGCGCTTCTGGCGGGGGCCCTGGCCCTCGTGTACTTTCCGCGCACGCCTGGCGAGCTGGCGGGCTCTGAGCCGCGCGCTGCTGAGGGGCCATCGGCGGGCGAGCCGGCGTCGGCCGTGCCCGATTTGGCGGGCGCCGGCCCGCGTGGTGTGGAGGCATCACCCGCGTTGCCCGGTGCGGCCGCGCCCTCTGCTGCCGCTCCGCAAGTCGGCGTCGTGTCTGCAGCCACCCCGGCGTCGGCCCCCCCGCCCGCCGCGGCTGCGTCCGTACCTGTTGCTGCGGTATCGGTGCCGTCTGCGCAGGCCGCGCCGTCGACCGCAACCCCCGCCAGTGCGCCCGTCGCTGCCGCTGGCCTGTTGCAGCTGCGCGCGCGCAGCGAGTCCTGGGTCCAGGTCAAGGATGCGTCGGGTGCCGTTGTTCTGCAGAGGAACCTGGCACCGGCCGAGGTGGTTTCCGTTTCCGGGACGGTGCCGCTGGCCGTGGTGGTCGGTCGCGCAGATGCCACGGAGGTGCTGGTGCGCGGCAAACCGTTTGAACTGTCGTCAGTGGCTCGCGAGAACGTCGCGCGCTTCGAGGTGAAATAAGTGGACAACTTACAGCGAGATGCAGGGCCTGTTCCGCTGGCTTCGCCGCTGCCGCGGCGATCGCGCCAGGCGCGGGTGGTGTGGGGTTCGAGGGTGGTCACGGTGGGCGGCGATGCGCCCGTGCGCGTGCAGTCCATGACCAACACCGACACCGTGGATGCCATCGGTACGGCCATCCAGGTCAAGGAGCTGGCGCAGGCCGGTTCCGAGTTCGTGCGCATCACGGTCAACACGCCGGAGGCGGCCGCTGCGGTGCCCTATATCCGGGAGCAGCTGGACCGGATGGGCGAAAGCGTTCCGCTGGTGGGCGACTTTCATTACAACGGGCACCGCCTGCTCACGGATTTCCCCGACTGCGCGCAGGCCTTGTCGAAGTACCGGATCAACCCGGGCAATGTGGGCAAGGGCAACAAGCGCGACCTGCAGTTCGGCCAGATGATCGACGCCGCGATGCGCTGGGACAAACCGGTGCGCATCGGCGTGAACTGGGGCAGCCTGGACCAGGAGCTGCTGGCCGGCCTGATGGATGTGAACAGCCGCCGCGCCACGCCCTGGGAGGCCCGGCAGGTCATGTACGAGGCGCTGATCGCATCGGCCATCGAATCCGCCCAGAGGGCCGAGCAGATGGGCATGAACGGTGACCAGATCATCCTCTCGTGCAAGGTCAGCGGTGTCCAGGACCTGATCGCCGTGTATCGCGAGCTGGCTCGCCGCTGTGACTATGCACTGCACCTGGGGTTGACCGAGGCCGGCATGGGCACCAAGGGAACGGTGGCCTCTGCCACCGCGCTGTCGGTGCTGCTCCAGGAGGGCATCGGCGACACGATTCGCGTGTCCCTGACGCCCCAGCCCGGCGAGGCGCGCACGCAGGAGGTCGTGGTCGCTTCCGAAATCCTGCAGGCACTCGGATTGCGGGTGTTCGTGCCCAGCGTGACGGCGTGCCCCGGCTGTGGTCGCACCACCAGCACCACGTTCCAGGAATTGGCCAAGCAGATCGATGACTATCTTCGCGCGCAGATGCCGGTGTGGCGTGTGCGCTATCCGGGCGTCGAAGGCATGAAGGTGGCCGTGATGGGCTGCATCGTCAACGGCCCGGGCGAGAGCAAACATGCCGACATCGGCATCAGCCTGCCCGGCACCGGCGAGGCGCCCGCAGCGCCCGTGTTCATCGACGGCGAAAAGGCCATGACCTTGCGCGGCGAAGGCATTGCGCAGGAGTTTCAGCAGATCGTGGAGAACTACATCGCGCGGCGCTTTGCGCCCAAGGCGGGTGTGGCCTGATTCGCCAAAACCAATTTGCTATAAATAGCGTAGCTGTCAGCCCTTGATGGATAAGCGCTGGGGCCGATTTTTATTCATATTTTTTAGAACAAGATGCAGAAGCTCGTTGCCGTGAAGGGCATGAACGACATTCTTCCGCCCGATTCGGCGCGGTGGGAATGGCTGGAAGACAAGGTGCGCAATCTCATGGCGCGCTACGCGTACCGCAACATCCGCACCCCCATCGTTGAACCCACGGCGCTGTTCGTGCGGGGTCTGGGCGAGGTGACCGACATCGTCGAGAAGGAGATGTACTCGTTCGAGGACCGCCTCAACGGCGAGCAGCTGACCTTGCGCCCCGAGGCCACGGCCGGTGTGGTGCGCGCAGTGGCCGAGCACTCGATGCTGTACGAGGGCGGCAAGCGCCTGTACTACATGGGCCCCATGTTCCGCCATGAGCGCCCGCAGCGCGGCCGCTACCGCCAGTTCCACCAGATCGGTGCCGAGGCGCTGGGCTTTCCGGGTGCGGAAGTCGATGCCGAGCTGATCCTGCTGGCCAATGCGCTGTGGCGGGAGCTGGGTCTTCAGAACGTGCGGCTGGAGCTCAACAGCCTGGGGCAGCCGGAGGAGCGCAAGGCGCACCGTGCCGCCCTGATCGCGTACCTGGAGCAGCACCAGGACGTGCTGGACGAAGAGGCCCGCCGGCGCCTGCACAGCAACCCGCTGCGCATCCTGGACACCAAGAACCCCGCGATGCAGGCCGTGGTGGAAGCGGCCCCGCGCCTGATCGACTTCCTGGGGCCCGAATCGCTGGCGCATTTCTCAGCCGTGCAGGCCATTCTCAGTGCCAACGGCGTGCAATGGCGGGTGAACCCGCGGCTGGTGCGCGGGATGGACTACTACAACCTCACCGTGTTCGAGTTCGTGACCGACCAGCTCGGCTCGCAAGGAACCATCTGCGGCGGCGGGCGCTATGACTACCTGATCGAACAGATCGGCGGCAAGGCCGCGCCGGCCGTGGGTTGGGCGCTGGGCGTGGAGCGTGTGCTGGAGCTTCTGAAGGAGCAGGGCCATGCTGCGCCGGTGCCGGTCCCGGATGTGTATGCGATCGTCCCGTCGGAGGCGGCCGTTCCGCTCGCCATGGCCACGGCCGAACGCTTGCGCGCCATGGGCCTGCGGGTGCAGATGCATGCGGCGGCATCGGGTGGCGCCGGGATGGGAAGCATGAAATCCCAGTTCAAGAAGGCCGACGGCAGCGGCGCCGCCCATGCGATCATTTTTGGCGAGGACGAGCTGGCGCGGGGCATGGTCACCGTCAAGGCGCTGCGCGACGGCGCGGGCGCGCAGAACGAGCAGCCGCTCGACGCGGTGGCAGACTGGGCGCCCCTCCTACAATCCAAAGGCTGAAACCAATCACACCCATGGCAAAACACCTCGACCTTGAAGAACAAGAGCAGCTTGACCAGCTCAAGCATTTCTGGAACACCTGGGGCACGCTGATCAGCTCCGTGGTGATCGTCGTGGCAGGCTCGCTCGCCGCCTGGAACGGTTACCAGTACTGGCAAAACCGCCAGGCCGTGCAGGCTGCGGCCCTGCTGGACGCGGTCGAAAGCGCATCGCAGTCGCGTGACCCGGCGCGCATGGAGCAGGCGTTTGGCGACCTGAAGGCCAAGTACGGCGGCACCGCCCAGGCCAGCCAGGCGGGGCTGACGCTGGCCAAGTACCTGGTGGGTACGGGCAATGCGCAGGGTGCCAAGGAGGCGCTGGCGTGGGTCAGCGAGAAGTCTTCGGACGACGGGCTGAAGGCGGTGGCGAAGCTTCGACTGTCCAGCGTCCTCATGGATGAGAAAAGCTACGACGAAGCCCTCAAGCTGGTGACTGGCGGCGTACCCCCGGAGTTTGAAGCGGCCTATGCGGACCGCAAGGGCGACATCCTGGTGTTGCAAGACAAACGCCAGGAGGCCATTGCCGAATACACGCGCGCCTACAAGGCCTTCGACGAAGGCGTCGAGTATCGCCGTCTGGTGGAGATCAAGCTCAATGCCTTGGGCGCTTCGGCGCAAGGCACCGCGGTGGCCGTGGCAGCCGATGCCGCCGGGGGCGCAAAGTGATGGGCGCGGGTTCTGGATGGGCCGCGCGGGGCGCCGGCGTGCTGCTGCGCAGGACGGCTGTCGTTGCAGTGGCCGCAGCACTCGGTGGCTGCTCGCTGTGGGGCGGCAGTGGGGCCAAGCCGGTGCCGGCTGACCTGGGTGCCAATGTGCCCGTGTTGGGGGTGCGCCAGGCGTGGACAGCCCGCGTGGGAACGCCGGTGGGCACGCCGCTCGAGGTGCACGCCGCAGGCAACACCGTGACGATCGCCTCGGCGGACGGTGTGGTGGCTGCGATCGATGCCCGCACGGGCGGCGATGTGTGGCGCGTCAGCCTGGCTGAGCCACTCGCTGCCGGGGTGGGGTCTGACGGCAGGACTGCGGCCGTCGCCACACGCAGCAACGCCTTGGTGGTCCTTGATGCAGGCCGCGAACGGTGGCGGCAATCGCTGGGAGCCCAGGTGTTCACGCCGCCACTGGTGGCAGGCGGCCGGGTGTTCGTGCTGTCGGCCGATCGCACCGTGACCGCGTTCGATGCCTCTACGGGGCGCAAGCTCTGGACCCAGCAACGCTCGGGCGAGGCACTGATCCTGCGTCAGGCGGGCGTGCTGCGCGCCGTCGGTGACACGCTCGTTGTCGGCCTGTCGGGGCGCATGGTGGGTTTGAACCCGGACAACGGCACCGTGCGCTGGGAGGCCCCCATCGCCAGTCCGCGAGGCACCAACGATGTCGAGCGGCTGGTCGAGCTGGTCGGGCGCACCAGCCGCGAAGGCGACAGTGTGTGTGCCCGCGCTTTCCAGGCGACCGTTGGCTGTGTCGACACCGTGCGCGGCGGCGTGGTGTGGACGCAGGCGGCCAGCGGGTCCGAAGGCATCCATGGCGATGAGCAGACTCTTTTCGGAACCGAGAGCAACGGTGTGGTTACCGCATGGCGCCGTTCGGACGGCACCCGCACCTGGACGACAGAGCGACTCAAGCACCGCCGCCTGACAGCGCCGCTGCTTCTCGGGCGGTCCGTCGTGGTGGGGGACGATTCGGGCCTGGTGCACCTGCTCTCGCGCACCGACGGCTCCCCGTTGAACCGGTTGCCCACGGACGGCTCGCCCATTGGCGCTGCACCCGTGGTGGCCGCGGACACGCTGGTGGTGGTGACGCGCAACGGCGCGGTATACGGTTTCCGCCCCGAATGACAGGGCGTACGCAATGAAGCCAGTCATCGCCCTCGTGGGGCGTCCGAACGTCGGAAAGTCCACGCTGTTCAATCGGCTCACGAAGTCCCGCGACGCCATCGTCGCGGACTTCGCCGGCCTCACGCGCGACCGTCATTACGGCAACGGTAAGCAGGGCAAGCACGAATACATCGTGATCGACACGGGCGGTTTCGAGCCGGATGCCTCGAGCGGCATCTACCGCGAGATGGCCAAGCAGACCCAGCAGGCCGTGGCCGAGGCCGATGTGGTGATCTTTGTGGTGGATGCGCGGGCGGGCCTGTCTGCGCAAGACCACGACATCGCGAAGTATCTGCGGCGGCTGAGCAAGCCGTGCGTGCTGGTCGCCAACAAGGCGGAAGGCATGCTGGAGGGCGTGCAGCTGGCCGAGTTCTATGAGCTCGGCCTGGGCCAGGTGTTGCCGGTGTCTGCTGCACATGGCCAGGGCATCCGTGGACTGGTGGACCTGGCGCTGGAGCCGCTGCAGCTGCCCGAGCCCGACGAGGAGCTTGAAGCCAACAAGAGCGTGATCAAGCTGGCGGTGGCAGGTCGTCCCAACGTGGGCAAGTCGACCCTGATCAACGCTTGGCTGGGCGAAGAGCGCCTGGTGGCGTTTGACATGCCGGGCACCACCCGCGACGCCATCAGCGTGCCCTTCGAGCGCAACGGACAGCGTTTTGAACTGGTGGACACGGCCGGCCTGCGCCGCAAGGGCAAGGTGTTTGAGGCCATCGAGAAATTCTCGGTGGTCAAGACACTTCAGGCGATCGAGTCGGCCCATGTCGTGCTGTTGCTGCTCGATGCAACCCAGGGCGTGACGGACCAGGACGCGCACATTGCGGGCTACATCCTTGAAAGCGGTCGAGCCGTGGTGGTCGCCGTCAACAAGTGGGATGCGGTGGATGACTATCAGCGCCAGTTGCTGGAGCGATCCATCGAGACCCGTCTGGCGTTCCTGAAGTTTGCCTCGCTGCACTTTATCTCCGCCAAGAAGCGTCAGGGCCTGGGGCCTTTGTGGACTTCCATCATTCAGGCGCACAAGGCGGCGACATGCAAGATGTCCACGCCGGTGCTCACGCGCTTGCTTCTCGAAGCGGTTCAGTTCCAGAGCCCCAAGCGGGCCGGCATGTTCCGGCCCAAGCTCCGCTACGCCCACCAGGGCGGCATGAATCCGCCGGTGATCGTGATCCACGGCAATTCCCTGGAGCACGTCACGGACGCGTACAAGCGGTTTCTTGAGGGGCGATTCCGCAAGGAGTTCGATTTGGTGGGGACACCGCTGCGGATCGAGTTGAAAACGTCGCACAACCCGTTTGCCGACAAGGATGAGACCTGAGAGGTCGTGAACCCGGCAGGGCGCGAGCCAACCCTCGCGCCCCGCTAATAGCCGTCAGTGACAGGGGCCTTGCGCGCCGTTTTCCGAGCGGAGCCGGGGCTGTGGTAATGTCTTGGTTTAACAACAACACTTGAACACGGAGAATATCGTGAGCAATAAAGGCCAACTTTTGCAAGACCCCTTCCTCAACGCATTGCGTCGGGAGCACGTGCCGGTTTCCATCTACTTGGTGAACGGTATCAAGCTGCAGGGTCAAATCGAGTCCTTCGACCAGTATGTCGTGCTGCTGCGCAATACGGTGACACAAATGGTCTACAAGCACGCCATCTCCACCATCGTTCCAGGGCGTGCAGTCAATTTCTCGACGGCTGATACGCCGGATGCTGACACCACCAACGCGTAGTTTGAATTCGTCTGTCAGGTGGTCGGTGAGGCCCGCCACGTTGAAAGCGGGCTCGCCGTGAGTGCTTCAAACATGCAGCCCGCAGCAGGCACTCCTGTGCTGCTCGTGGGCGTAGACCTTGGCCTACCCCATTTCGATGGCGAACTTGAGGAGCTGGGCCTGCTCGCTAAAACGGCAGGGCTTGCCCCTGTGGCGCGCATCACGTGCAAACGCAAGGCACCCGACGCGGCGCTGTTTGTAGGAAGCGGCAAAGCCGACGAGATCCGGACGCTGGCCGCCATGCATGGTGCATCCGAGATTCTGTTTGACCAGGCCTTGAGCCCGGCCCAGCAGCGCAATCTGGAGCGATATCTGGAACTGCCGGTCAACGACCGGACACTGCTCATCCTTGAGATATTTGCCCAGCGTGCGAGAAGCCACGAGGGCAAGCTGCAGGTCGAGCTCGCACGCCTTCAATACCTCAGTACACGGCTGGTGCGCCGCTGGTCGCACCTTGAGCGGCAGACGGGCGGCATTGGTGCGCGCGGCGGCCCTGGTGAGAAGCAGATCGAGCTGGATCGCCGCATGATTGGAGACGCCATCAAGCGAACCCGAGATCGGCTTGTGAAGGTCAAGCGTCAACGGTCGACGCAGCGCCGTCAACGCGAACGGCGCGACACGTTCAATATTTCACTGGTGGGATACACCAATGCGGGCAAGTCCACGCTGTTCAACGCCTTGGTGAAGGCCCGTGCTTACGCCGCAGACCAGTTGTTTGCCACCCTGGACACCACGACACGGCAGCTGTATCTGTCCGGTGCGGGCAGGTCGGTATCTTTGTCGGACACGGTGGGATTCATCCGCGATCTTCCTCACGGCCTGATTGATGCCTTTCAGGCCACACTGCAGGAAGCGGTCGATGCGAATCTCCTCCTGCACGTGGTGGATGCATCGAATGAGGATTTTCCTGAACAGATGGCTCAGGTCGAGCGCGTCCTGCAGGAGATTGGTGCCGCAGACATTCCGCAGGTACTGGTCTTCAATAAGCTGGATGCACTTGGCGCAGCCCAGCGGCCCGCCCTGCTGCAAGATCACTACGAGGTGGCCGGGCAAAGCATCCCGAGGTTGTTTGTGAGCGCCAGCACGGGTGAGGGGCTGGAGAGTCTGCGGGAATTGCTGGCCGCCAGGTTGCTGGCAGAGGCCGACGCCATGCCCCCAGGTGCTGCCAATGAATTGCCAGGCGAATCGAGCTGATTGGGCACAATGCCGTTATTGGCTCCACGTCATTTGAGAACCAGAGACTTCGCGCATGAATTTTCCGAATCGAACCCAGCGATGGACGCTGTTGCCCGAACGTGTTCGCAACATGTTCAACCTGAACGATCCCCGCTGGGGGCGTGGGGAGGACAAGTCCGATGATGCGGCCCGTCCCGACGAGCGCCCAGCGCCGCCTCCTTCTTCCGGCAACAGCGGGCGTGACCCCGGGAACGGCAACGGGGGACATCGTGGCGGCAACAACAACGGGCAGCCTCCTGATCTGGATGAGTTGTGGAGAGACCTCAACCGCAAGCTGGGGGGGCTCTTTGGCGGCAAGGGTGGTGGGCGCGGCGCGGGCTCCGGTGGTGGCGGAGGATTTCAGCCGGACATGAAGAACGCAGGTGTCGGAATCGGGCTGATCGCCGGCGTCGTGTTTGTCATCTGGCTTGGCACCGGCTTCTTCATCGTCCAGGAAGGCCAGCAGGCCGTGATCACGCAGTTCGGCAAGTACAAGAGTACCGTCGGAGCGGGGTTCAACTGGCGACTTCCATACCCCATCGAGCGCCACGAGCTGGTTTTCGTGACGCAGATCCGCTCCGCCGATGTCGGTCGCGACACCATCATCAAGAGCACCGGACTGCGTGAATCTGCGATGTTGACGGAAGACGAAAACATCGTGGAGATCAAGTTTGCGGTGCAGTACCGTTTGAACGACGCCCGTGCTTGGCTTTTCGAAAGCAAGAATCCCACCGATGCAGTGGTTCAGGCGGCCGAGACTGCGGTGCGCGAGGTGGTTGGGAAGATGCGCATGGACACCGCGTTGGCGGAAGAGCGCGACCAGATTGCCCCCCGGGTGCGAACACTTATGCAAACCATCCTGGATCGCTACAAGGTCGGGGTGGAGGTGGTCGGCATCAACTTGCAGCAGGGTGGCGTGCGCCCGCCCGAGCAGGTGCAATCCTCCTTCGATGACGTGCTCAAGGCTGGCCAGGAGCGTGAGCGCGCCAAGAACGAGGCCCAAGCCTATGCGAACGACGTGATTCCGCGTGCTGTGGGCTCGGCAGCTCGGCTGAACGAAGAGGCAGCTGCCTACAAGGCGCGTATCGTGGCCCAGGCCCAGGGTGATGCGCAGCGCTTTTCGTCCATCCTTGCCGAGTATCAGAAGGCGCCGCAGGTTACGCGGGACCGGATGTATCTCGAAGCGATGCAACAAATCTACGGCAACGTCACAAAGATCCTTGTGGATTCGCGCCAGGGCTCCAACCTGCTTTACTTGCCGCTGGACAAGATCATGCAAGGGGTTGCTGCCGGGCAGGGGCCTGCGGAGCCAGGCGGCGCTGCTGCGGCTCCCGCACCCGCGTCACCCGCACCTTCCTCTACATTTTCGAACGACCCGCGGGCCCGCGACAGCAGTCGCACACGTGATCGTGAATCCCGCTAGGAGCTATCTGTGAACAGAGTTGGATTTATCGCTTCTTCCTTACTGGTGGTGCTTGCGCTGATGAGCTCCATGCTTTTTGTGGTGGATCAGCGCCAGTTTGGAGTGCTGTACGCCCTGGGCCAGATCAAGGAAGTGATCACGGAGCCCGGGCTGAACTGGAAGCTTCCGCCCCCGTTTCAGAATGTGTCGTACATCGATAAGCGCCTGTTGACGCTGGACAGCACGGATACAGAGCCCATGCTGACGGCAGAGAAGCAGCGGGTCGTCATTGACTGGTATGTCCGCTGGCGCATTTCTGAACCATCGGAATACATCCGCAATGTGGGGTTGGACGAAAGTGCTGGCGCCTTGCAGCTCAACCGGGTGGTGCGGAATGCCTTTCAGGAGGAAATCAACAAGCGCACCGTCAAGGAATTGCTTTCGCTAAAGAGAGAAGCGCTGATGGCCGACGTCAAGCGCGAGGTGCTGGAAACCGTTCGCGGTGCGAAACCGTGGGGGGTGGACGTGGTGGATGTGCGCATAACGCGGGTGGACTACGTGGAATCAATCACTGAATCCGTCTACCGCCGAATGGAAGCAGAGCGCAAGCGTGTTGCCAACGAGTTGCGCTCCACCGGGGCGGCTGAGGGCGAAAAAATCCGCGCTGATGCAGATCGCCAGCGAGAGATCACGGTGGCCAATGCCTATCGTGACGCCCAGAAATTAAAGGGCGAAGGGGATGCTGAGGCGGCCCGCATTTACGCGGACGCGTTCGGCCGCGATCCTCAGTTTGCACAGTTCTACAGAAGCCTGGAAGCCTACAAGGCGAGCCTCAACAAGAAAGGCGACGTGATGGTGATAGAGCCTTCATCGTCCGAGTTTTTCAAAGCCTTTCGTGGTGGCGCGCCGGCCACTGCACAACCGCGCAAGTAGGTGGCCTCGATAGCTCTGGTACCCAAGCGGCGCGCTTCGTTGTCTCTCTAGTCCAGAGCTACTTTTTCGCACTGATTCACCTGTTCGAATTGCGGCACTGGCGGGCCAGATGAGCGCCGCTTTTCGGCCTGCGTTCGGCCTGCCGGTAGAATCGCGCTTTTAACAGCCTCCCGTTTTCTCCATGTCTGCTTGGGTCCTGCCGGATCACATTGCCGATGTCTTGCCGTCTGAAGCGCGGCACATCGAAGAATTGCGCCGCGGGTTGCTGGATACAGCCCGTACTTACGGGTATGAGTTGGTCATGCCGCCGCTGCTGGAGCATCTTGAGTCGCTCCTGACAGGGACGGGTGAGGCTCTGGATCTCCAAACGTTCAAATTGGTGGACCAGCTTTCGGGGCGGTCTATGGGCCTGCGCGCGGATACGACGCCTCAGGTTGCCCGTATTGACTCGCACTTGTTGAACCGGCAGGGCGTGACCCGTCTTTGCTACTGTGGTCCTGTGCTGCATGCTCGGCCTGACCGCCCCCACGCCACCCGCGAACCTCTTCAATTCGGGGCGGAAATTTATGGACACGCCGGACTCGAAGCGGATCTTGAAGCGTTGCAGCTTGCTCGGGAATGCCTGCGCGTTGCGAGTGTCGGTGAATCGTTGATTGATCTCGCCGATGTGCGGATCGTCCGGAATCTGCTCGTGGGCGTAGATATCTCAGCGCAGCACAAGAACCAGATTCATGCAGCGCTCAATGCGAAAGATGCCCAGGAGCTGGTGTCGCTGACGCGTGGGTTTCCTGTCCGTTCGCGCGATGGTCTTTTGGCGTTGTTGCAGCTGTACGGGGATGTGACGGTGCTGGACGAGGCCGCCAAAGCGCTTCGCTCGATCCCGGGTGTGGCTGAAGTTCTGGCCAGCCTGGGCTGGCTCGCTTCAAGGCTCGAAGATGCGACCGTCACTTTTGATCTGGCGGATCTTCGAGGCTACGCTTACTACAGCGGTGCACGTTTCGCGATTTACGCTCCAGGAGCCAGTGATGCGCTGGTGCGTGGCGGGCGGTACGACGAGGTGGGCGCGGTTTTTGGCAGAAATCGCCCCGCTGCAGGTTTCAGTCTTGATGTGAAGCAACTGGTCGGTGCTGTTGCGCCACGTGGGCTGAAGGCCGCCATCCGCGCGCCTTGGGGCGAAGGGAGCGATGTGGTCGCTGCGATCGCCGAGTTGCGCAGAGCCGGCCACACGGTGGTTTGCGTGCTCCCGGGGCACGAGAGTGAGGTTGATGAGTTTTGTTGTGACCGCGAACTTGCCTTTGTAGATGGGCAATGGGTCGTGCAGGCGGTTTGATCAGAAGACAACATTGAATTGGGTTTGAGATGAAAGCAAGCAAAGGTCGGAACGTTGTGGTGGTCGGTACCCAGTGGGGCGACGAAGGTAAGGGAAAACTGGTGGACTGGCTCACCGAGAGCGCCCAGGGGGTTGTCCGCTTTCAAGGCGGTCACAACGCGGGTCACACCTTGGTCATCAATGGTGTCAAGACAGCGCTGCACTTGATTCCGAGCGGCATCATGCGCCCTGGTGTGAAGTGCTATATCGGAAACGGTGTTGTGCTCTCAGCATCCAAGTTGTTTGAGGAAATCGAAGGCCTCGAGAAGGCGGGTGTAGAGGTGCGTTCCC